>CAYLSS010000008.1:0-15821 GCA_964385765.1 uncultured Solibacteraceae bacterium | reverse complement strand
GGCCTGGGCGTCAATATCCTGACGACGCCCAAAGGTATCATGACCGGCATGCGGGCCCGCCGCGAAGGAGTAGGCGGGGAGATCCTCTGCCGGGTCTGGTAGCAGACGATAAGGTCGGAATCGGAGCGAGTTATGTCGAGAGTTGGTTTGAAACCGATCCCGATCCCCCAAGGGATCAAGATCGCGATCGGAGAGACGCTGGAGGTAGAAGGGCCGAGGGGCAAGCTCTCGGTCCCCATTCCGGAAGGCATCACGCTCGAGCAGGAGAATGGGACGTTGAAGGTGGCGCGAGCGGCCGAGCGCTACGTGGCGCTGCACGGTCTCACTCGGGCGCTGGCGGCCAACGCGGTGACGGGTGTCCACACAGGCTGGACCAGGGAACTCGACATCGTCGGCATCGGTTATCGCGCCGAGGTCCAAGGCCGGCTGGCCACGTTCCATCTCGGCTATTCGCATCCAATTGAATTAGTCGTGCCGGACGGCGTGGACATTAAGGTGGAGAAACAGACGCATGTCACGGTAAGCGGCCACGACAAGCAGCAGGTAGGTCAGGTAGCCGCCATTATCCGTGGCCTGCGCCCCCCGGAGCCTTACAAGAACAAAGGGATTCGGTACACCGGAGAGCGCCTGCGCAAGAAGGTCGGCAAGGCCGGTGCGGGAGGCAAGTAAGAGGTCATGATTCGCAAGGAGTCCAAAGACAAGCGCCGCCAGCGAGTTCACCGGCGCATCCGGCGCCGCATCGAGGGCACGCCGGAACGGCCACGGCTGTCGATATTTCGGAGCGTGAAGCATATTTACGCCCAGGTGATCGATGACCGCGCCGGCCATACGCTGGTCGCGGCTTCGACGCGCGAAAGCCGGCCCGATGCCGGTTATGGCGGCAACATTCAGGCGGCCGCCCGTGTCGGCAAGCTGATCGGTGAGCGCGCCAAGGAAAACGGCGTCACCAAGATTGTTTTCGATCGGGGCGGCTACCGCTACCACGGTCGAGTGAAAGCCCTGGCCGACGCAGCTCGCAAGGCAGGACTGGAGTTCTAAGCTTATGGCAATGACTGGCAGTACCGATCGCGTCGACCCGCAGACGCTGAACCTGAAAGAACAGGTGGTCAAGATCAATCGCGTGACCAAAGTCGTCAAGGGCGGCAAGAACCTGAGTTTCTCCGCTCTAGTGGTGATTGGTGATCCCGACCAACACTATATCGGTTTCGCCTCCGGCAAGGCGAAGGAAGTGCCCTCGGCGATCAAGAAGGGTATCGAGGCGGCAAAGAAGAACCTGCGCAAGATCCACGTCCTCGATACGACCATCAAGCACGCCGTGCTCGGCCGCTACGGCTCCGGGGAAGTACTCATCAAGCCCGCCGCGGCCGGAACCGGTGTGATCGCCGGCGGACCTGTCAGGGCGGTGATCGAGGCGGTCGGGATTCCCAATGTCGTGACCAAGTGCATCGGCACGAAGAATCCTCATAACGTCGTCAAGGCCACGGTGAACGCGCTCGAGCAACTGCGCGACAAGGACCAGGTCGCCCAACTCCGGGGATTGCAAACTGAGAACCTGGAGTAGAGGAGAGTGCGCGCAACAACAGGAGTTGACATGGCGGAAGGAACCCTTAAGATCAAGCTCTTCCGCAGCCCCAACGGCCGGCCGGAAAAGCACAAGAAAATCGTGCGCGGCCTCGGGCTGCGAAAGCTGAACCAGGTGGTGGAGCGCCCGGATACCCCCTCGTTTCGGGGCATGGTTAACAAAATCCCCCACCTGCTGACAATCGTCGACGAGACTCCACGGAAGGAAGAAAGCCGATGAATCTCAGCGATATCAAACCACCGGCCGGCCAGACGCACAAGAAAAAGCGTGTCGGCCGCGGCATGGGCTCAGGCCGGGGAAAGACCTCCGGCCGAGGGCACAAGGGGCAGCACTCCATCTCGGGCTTCAGTCGCCTCCGTGGCTTCGAGGGCGGACAGATGCCACTTCATCGCCGTCTGCCCAAACGTGGCTTTACCAACATTTTTCGCAAGGAATTCGACATCGTCAATGTGGGCTCCTTCGAGAAACTCGAAGGCGAGAGCTTTGATATCGAGCGGCTGATTGAGCTTGGCGTGATTAAAAAGACACCCAAGGACGGGCTCAAGATACTGGGTAACGGCGAGCTGACACGAAAGATCAGTGTCAAGGCGCACCTGTTCTCCAAGTCCGCGGAAGAAAAGATCAAAGCCGCCGGAGGTACGGTCGAGCAAATCGAGATTCCCGCCCGGGGACCAAAGCCCACGAGCAAGTCCCCAAGCGCTGAAACCGATTCAAAGTGAGCGGACTATGAGCAAGTTCTTCGAAGCGGTGGCGAACATATTCCGGATACCAGATCTCCGGAACCGGCTGCTCTTTACTCTCGGGATGCTCGCCATCTACCGGCTGGGGGCCTTCATCCCCACCCCCGGTATCGACACCGTCCGGTTGAAGGAATTCTTCGAGGCGAACCAGGGAACCCTGTTCGGCTTCATCAATCTCTTCTCCGGTGGCATGTTCGAACGGATGACCATCTTCGCCCTGGGCATCATGCCCTACATCACGGCGTCGATCATCCTGCAATTGCTGACCGTCGTCATCCCAACGCTCGAGAAACTCCAGAAGGAAGGTGAACTCGGCCGTCGGAAGATCACCCAGTGGACCCGCTACCTCACCATCGGTCTGTCGATGATGCAGTCGCTCGGCATTGCCTCCGCGCTCCAGACCTCCGAGGGCGGCTTTGTCGTCAATCCGGGCATCGGCTTCATCCTGATGACAATGCTGACCCTGACCACAGGTACCGCTTTCATCATGTGGCTCGGCGAGCAGATCACTGAACGCGGTATCGGCAACGGCATGTCGCTGATCATCTTCGCCGGCATCGTCGTCGGCCTCCCCGGGGCGGTTACCGAGATCGTCACCCAGGTGAGCACGGGAAGCTGGAACGCAATCCAGGTGATTCTGATTATCGCCATGATGATCGCCGTCGTCGGCTTCATCGTGTTGGTGGAGCGCGGCGAGCGCCGGATCCCGGTCCAATACGCCAAGCGCGTCGTGGGTCGCCGGATGATGGGCGGCCAGCAGACGCACCTGCCGCTCAAGGTCAACGCGGGCGGCGTCATCCCTGTGATCTTCGCATCTTCTCTGTTGGCTTTCCCGCAGACCCTGCGACAAGTGGCGTTCATTCGCGACAGCGTCTGGTTGAGCGGGATGCTCGATTCCATCAGCCACGGCCAGCCGTTCTATTACCTCATCTACACGGTCGGCATTATCTTCTTCTGCTTCTTCTATGTGTCGATCATCTTCAACCCGAATGAAGCGGCCGACAACATGCGGAAATACGGCGGCTTCGTTCCTGGAATTCGTCCCGGACGCAACACCGCCGACTACATGAATAAGATCCTTACCCGGATCACGATGGTCGGCGGACTCTACCTCGCTTTGCTGTCGCTGCTTCCGGAGATCATGATCTCCGGTATCAAGCTGCAGACGCTTCCGGGAGTGGGGAACTTTATCGACAATACGTTTCCGCGCTGGCTCCTGGACGGTCTCGGCGTGAGCTTCTACTTTGGCGGGACGTCGCTTCTCATCGTAGTCGGTGTGGCCATGGATTTCGTGAACCAGATTGAGGCCCAGTTGATCATGCGCCACTACGAAGGCTTTACCCCGCGCTCCGGACGCATCCGTGGACGAAGGAGTGTTTTCTAGAATTTGAATGTGCCGTCGAAACAGGCCAGTTCGGCACAACGGATGGGTATTGATAGAATTAAAAGAGAGTAGCGCCCTCCGGGATTGTAGATCTCGATGATCATTCGGAAGAGTCAAGGCGAGTTGGAGAAGATGCGCAGTGCGGGGATGCTCGTCTACCAGATCCTGTCCAAGATGCGCGAAATGGTCGCAGAGGGCGCGACCACGATGGATCTGGAGGTGGTTGCCGAGAAGATGATCTCGGACGCCGGCGCCAGGTCGGCTTTCAAGGGCTACTACGTGCCGGCTGTGGGCTCGCGGTTCCCTTATGTGCTGTGCACGTCGATCAATAACGAAATCGTCCACGGGATGCCGTCGGCGAAACGGCAGCTTAAGAGCGGCGATATCGTCTCGATTGACACCGGTGTCCAGTTGAACGGCTATTACGGCGACTCAGCCATCACCGTGCCGGTCGGCGAAGTCAACGGACGGATCAAGACACTTCTGGATGTGACCCGGCAAGCGCTCGAGCGGGCAATCGAGAAGGCGCGGCCGGGTAACCGGTTGTTCGATATCTGTAGCGCCGTCGAGGACTACGTGAGCGACAGCCACTTTTCGATCGTTCGGGAGTATGTGGGACACGGCATCGGGACGCAGCTCCATGAGGAGCCGCAAGTGCCCAACTACGTCGACCGTAAGAATGAGAATCCAAGGCTCAAACCGGGCATGGTGCTCGCCATTGAGCCGATGGTGAATGAAGGACGGGCCGGCAGTAAGCTATCGGCGGATCGCTGGACCGCGGTAACGAAGGACGGCTCTTTTTCGGCCCACTTCGAACACTGTGTTGCGATCACGAACAACGGCCCGTGGGTCCTGACTCGCCCGTGAACGAACATGGCGACACCGGGGGCACGGACGCGCACCCGCCGCTGTCCGCCGTCGAGGCGACGGTGGTCGAGATACTGCCGAATGCCGCGTACCGGCTGCAGTTGGATGACCGGCGGACAGTTGTGGCCCACGCAGCCGGCGCGGGAGAGCGCAATTTCGTTCGCCTGCGTGACGGCGACCGGGTGGCTGTTCGCTTGTCGGCGCATGACCCTACACGGGGTCGAGTAGTTCGACTTTTGTAAAGTGGTGCCAGGCGTTGCGCCCACCTTCTGGAGGCGCCTGCGGCTGGCAAAGAGATGGCGCCCGGTGATGCCGGGCCCTGAAAGGCAATCTTGGAAATGAAAGTACGGGCGTCAGTAAAGAAGATTTGGGATAAGAGCAAGATCATCCACCGCCAGGGTGTGGTCCGTGTGATCTGCGAGAACCCGAAGCACAAGCAGCGTCAGGGATAGAGGGAGAGCATTCAGTATGGCGCGACTCATTGGTATCGACCTGCCGAACAAGAAAAGGGCGGAAGTTGGGCTGACCCATATCTACGGGATTGGCCGAACCCGCGCCCGGTCCATCCTCTATCGTGCGGGCGTGGACTTTAGCAAGAAGATCGGCGACCTGGAAGACGACGAGCTAACGCGAATCCGTCAGATCATCGAAGACGAGGGCTCCGTCGAGGGCGACCTCCGTAAGGAACTCTCGATGAATATCAAGCGGCTCATCGAGATGGGTTCCTATCGTGGGTTGCGCCACCGGCGCAGTCTTCCCCTTCGCGGGCAGCGGACGCACACCAACGCCCGGACCCGCAAGGGTCCGCGTCGCGCTACTGTCGCCGGCAAGCGGAAGGCTGGAAAGAAGTAACCAGGCTCGCATGGGCTGGAGGATTTCTTATTATGGCGAAGGCGGCTAGAGGCAAGAAAAAGACTTTCAAAAAGAAAGAGAAGAAAAACGTCCCCGAGGGGGTCGTTCATATACAAGCGACCTTCAACAACACCATCATCACCTTCTCCGATCGCAAGGGCAATGTGGTCTCATGGTCGAGTTCGGGTTCGCTCGGCTTCCGGGGATCGCGAAAGGGTACGCCCTTCGCCGCCCAGCAGGCTTCCTTTACGGCGGCGAAACGTGCCAAGGAATGTGGCATGCGCGTGGTGGAAGTGAGAGTTAGCGGGCCGGGTTCCGGTCGCGAGTCCGCGGTCCGTGCGTTAGCAAGCGTCGGGTTCGAGGTACGCGCGATCAAAGACCGCACCCCTATCCCGCATAACGGCTGCCGGCCGCCGAAGCGACGGCGAGTGTGAGCGCCTGAATGCTCAGACGCCCGAAAGTAAGTAAGCAGGAAGAAGTTCGGAGACGACCGTGATCTCTCCCAGCGTAAACTGCACCTGGCTTAGAGTACCTAAGGAGGTAGGGATTGGCTAGATATATTGGCCCCGTATGCCGGCAATGCCGGCGCGAGGGAATGAAACTGTTTCTGAAGGGCGAACGTTGCCACACTGAGAAGTGCGCCATCGACAAGCGCAATGTTCCGCCCGGACAGCACGGCCGCGGTCGGAGGCCCCGGAAGATGCTGGGGTTTGCGATCCAACTTCGGGAAAAGCAAAAAGTTCGCCGTGTTTACGGCGTTCTCGAACGTCAGTTCCGCCGCTATTACGAGAAGGCGAGCCAGCTCAAAGGTATCACGGGTGAAAACCTGCTCGCGATGCTCGAGCGGCGCCTTGACAATGTCGTCTATCGGCTCGGCTTCGGAACCAGCCGCAACCAGGCGCGCCAACTCGTTCGTCATGGTCACATCATCGTCAACGGCCGCAAGGTGAACATACCGTCTTTCCAGGTGTCCCCGAACGATGTGATCGAGGTGCGAGAAAAGAGCCGCAAGAACTCGATGATTCTCAATGCTCTCGAAGCCACCGCTCATCAGCCCACTCCGAGTTGGTTGGAGGTGGATCGCGATGCACTGAAGGCACGCGTGATCGGATCTCCGAAGCGGGATGAGTTGGTGCAGATCCAGATCAACGAGCAGTTGATCGTCGAGCTCTATTCGAAGTAGAAGTAAAGGAGATTGCGATGTATATCGGCTTTCAGAAGCCCAAGCGACTCGTCGCCAATACCGAAACCCTTACCGAGCGCTACGGCATGTTCTACGCGCAGCCCTTCGAGAGAGGGTTTGGAACCACCATCGGCGTCGCCCTGCGCCGCATCCTCCTCAGCTCGATCGGAGGCGCCGCGATTACGGCCGTCCGCATCGAGGACGTCGCTCACGAGTTCAGCCCCATCCCCAGCGTCACCGAAGACGCTACAGACATCATCCTCAACCTCAAGCAGGTGCCATTCAAGATGACTGGCGAGGGAATCCGCACGGCCCGGATTAATGTTGAACAGGCAGGCGAGGTCACCAGCGCCCAGATCGAGACCGAGGGGGACGTCGAAGTGCTCGACCGGCATCTGCACATAGCCACCGTCGGCGAGGGCGGCAAGCTGAATATCGAGTTGCGTCTGAAGATGGGCCGGGGCTACGTCAGCGCTGACCGCAACTTCGATGACGATCTGCCACTCGGCTATATCCCAATCGATTCCGTTCACTCTCCCGTTCGCAAGGCGAACTTCAGCGTCGAAAACGCCCGGCTCGGCCAGATGACGGACTATGACAAGCTCACGCTCGAGGTGTGGACCAATGGCGCGGTTTCCCCGCAGGACGCCATCGGCATGGCGGCGAAGCTGCTCAAGGACCACACCGCCATCTTCATCAACTTCGAGGATGTCGAGGAGCCCGAGCCGGAACCGGTGGACCGCGAACTCAACCAGATGAACGAGATTCTCAACCGGTCCGTCGAAGAGCTCGAATTGAGTGTCCGCTCCTATAACTGCCTCAAGAACGCCAATATTCAAACCATCGGCGACCTGGTCCAGAAGACCGAGGCAGAGATGCTGCGCACAAAGAATTTCGGCCGTAAGTCGCTCAATGAGATCAAGGAGATCATCGGCGGACTCGGCCTTCAGTTCGGGATGCGCTTTGATTCGCAGGGCCGTTTGGTCACCCCTTCGGGACAACCGGCCGTGCTCGACTCTCAGGACGAAGCCGGAACTTCCGCCGATCGATTCTGAGGCGGTGCTGCTGCAAATGAGTGCGTTCGGCCGCCCGTTGGGCGCCATCGCCGGACGCACGTCATTCAATCACGAGGGATTGCGATGAGACACAAGAAAGCTGGCTACAAGCTACAAAGAGATCCTTCCGCCCGCCGGGCGCTGCTGCGCGGTCTGGTCACCAACCTGATCGAGCATGAGCGCATCATCACGACCGTGCCCAAGGCGAAAGCAGCACGGCCCTTGGTCGACCGGATGATTACGCTGGCCAAGCGGGACACCTTGCACGCGCGCCGTCAGGCAGCGACATTCCTGATGACCCCCTCTTCGCTGAAGAAACTGTTCGACGATTTGGGAGGCCGGTTTGGCGCCCGCAACGGTGGCTACTGCCGCGTGGTCCGGATAGGTCCGCGCAAGGGTGACGGCGCCGAAAGGGCCCTGCTCGAATTCGTCGATGCCAAGCTGGTGAAGCGAGCCGCCGAGCGCGCGAAGCGTAAGGAAGAACGCCTCCAGGCGTTGAAGGAAGGTCGCGAAGCCCAAGGCGAGGAGTAACCAACGGTAACGGCACGCCAGGCCGGGTATGCGAGCGGCGACCACTGATGATCGCCATCAAGTGAATGGAGCTGGATCGGGGTGGTATTGTAGCCGTCCTTCGTCCTTCAGCCATAGCATTCGACTCGCCGGTCATCGCTCCGGCTGTAAGCGCGATGATCGCCGGCCGCGTAGTAAGTCCGGCAGCCGGGCTGATGCGTCACCCGTCCAACCGGAGGCGGACCACCACCACCGTCCCCTTCCCCGGTGTGCTCCGGATCTCGATTTCGCCACCGTCCTGTCGAATCGCCTGGCGGGCGCCAAACAAGTTCCAATTGCACGATGCCATCCGCTTGCCCTTGACCCGAAAAGTCGGCTCCAGCGCCTGAGCCAGTTCATTTGGAGTCATCCCCGGTCCGCGGTCCTGGACCTCGACGAGTACGGTGTCCCGGGTCCGCTTCATCCGCACCTTCACCGGCTCCCCGGGCGGACTCGCCTCGGCTGCGTTCTGCAGTAGGGCCGAAAAAGCAGCGCTGATCAATTGCGGGCGCAACTCGACCGGCGGCAGATCGATGAGTTCGAGATCGAATCGAACCCGGCCGCCCATCCCTTCACGGACAATGTCCGAGACATCCGCAATGAGATGGCCGAGATCGGCGGGCATCACTTCTGCCCGGTCGAGATTCGTGAAGCGTTCCATCCGCCGCACAGTTTCTTGCAGCCGCTCGATGGACCGTTCGGAGTTCCGGTAGAGGTCCGACTTGATGCGCGCGATCGAGGGACGCCCTGGAGGCGAGTTCTCTCCCTCCTCGGCCGGCAGTTTCCGGAGAAGGTCGAGATTGCTGCGCAGCACGCCGAGAGGATTGTTCATCTCGTGGCTCAGGGCCGCGGCGAGCCGTCCCATGGAGGCCGCGCTGTCGCTGAGCAGCATCCGGCACTGCGTATCCCGCATCTCGTCCCGTGCGCGCAACTCGGATTGGTGCGTCTCATGGGTCGTCCGAATCTGCCGGTACTGATTGGCGGCAACGGCGGTGCCGAGGATGGTCAGCATCGTCAGAAACAGCGCATTGAGCCTAAGGCCGTCGTCGGCCGGCAGTAGGCCGAGACTGGACACGGCTAACTGCTGCGAAGAGATGCAAAAAGCCTCCATTGCTAACCCAATGCTCAAGAACTGGATCGGTTTGAAGGGAAGGGCAATTAGCGCAATCAGCAAGACGACCGCTAATTGGCCGTTCACAAGATAAACCAGCTCCGCCCTTTCAGCAGCGCGCAGTAAGGCCGCCCATGTAAGACAGCATGAAACGACAACAATGACGATTGCCCCGGCGAGCCGGCAATAAGAATATAGGGCCGGAATTCGCCGGACCCCGAGCGCTGCCGCCCCGGACCCCGCTATGCCTAGGACTAAAACGTAAGTGGGGCCTGAGTGCGGCAGACCGGGCACGATCGCGCGGACCGCAAATAGCATCCCCAGCGGTACCGCCACCAAAGCCCACCCAATCAACTTCAGCCCATTACAGCTCCGCCGCTGGATCTCTTCACGAAACTCTGGAATGCATTCCGCACCCGGCTGCGCCAGCCAGTTCCACGCTTCCTGTACGAGTGATCTCATTCTCTGCCTGGATGTTTGAAACGGGAAACGTCCCCGGCCGGGCACGCCAGTCTCAAACTTGAGTGTAAGCTAATAGTTGCAGGTGGTTCCCGTTCCCCAAAAGAAGACAAAGACATATTGTATGCTCCGAACTGTATTCATTTTCTTTGCTGCGATTTCCCTCTTTGCGCAGGAAATGCCGCCCAGCCCCGTGGGATTTACCGAAGCCCGGCAACACCGTGTGCAGGGACGCCTCACTCTGCCTGGCACCGTTGAGTCGAACGTCGTCTCCCTCGTCGCCAGCGAAATCGCCGGTTTGGTAGTCGAGTATCCGATCAGGGAGGGAGATCGGATCGAAAAGGGACAGCTTCTAGCCCGATTGAACAAGCGCCAGCGTGAGTTGGATCTTTCCACGATTGCCGCGCAGATAGAGGAAGCGGAAGCGCGCAAGAGTCTCGCCCTGCGGAACTTCGAGCGTTCGAAGGAGCTGTTCGAGTCGAATGTTGTCAGTCAGCAGCAGCTCGACGATACGTTCTTTGAATACAATGCCTGGCAAGGCCGGGTTGCCAGTCTCAAGGCCGAGATTGACCGGATCGAATACGATATCGCGCAGAGCGAAATCAAGGCCCCGTTCGACGGCGTCCTCGTCGAGAAGCGCACGGAGTTGGGACAATGGCTTGGCGTCGGTGCCGAGGTGGTCCTGTTGTTGTCTCTCGACGATCTGGAGATTCGGGTCGATGTCCCCGAACAGTACTACCCCTCGGTGCGCACCGGCGGCGGAGCGGACGTGACATTCGAATCTCGGCGCGGCCGTTCCCTTCGCGGGGAAATCTCCGCGATTATCCCGAATGCCGATGAGCAGGCCCGCACTTTTCCAATCAATGTGCGGGTGCCGAAAGACCCGACCGTTTTTGCAGGTATGCTGGCACAGGTAAGCCTGGATGGTGTGTCGACCGGTGAAGGACAAGCCCGGACGGCCACCATCGTCCCAAAGGATGCAATCGTCCGGCAGGGACCTCGGTTAATGGTCTGGCTGTTCGACGAGCAGGGCAGCGCCACCCCAGTCCCGGTGCAGACCGGATCCGGCGTCGGGGCCTGGATTGAAGTGATCGGTCCCGTGAAACCCGGAGATAAGGTGATTACGCGGGGCAATGAGAGGCTCCAGTCCGGACAACACGTCCGCGGGCGGCCCATCGAGTACAAGCTCCCATGAAATTCGTACACGACGCCATCAAGTTCCCGGTAACAACCGCCGTCGGCGTGATCCTCCTGGTCATGTTCGGCTCCATCGCGCTGCGCCGCATCCCCGTTCAGCTTACGCCGACCGTCGAGGAGCCCGAAGTCACGGTGCAGACCAACTGGCCAGGCGCCAGCCCGGCCGAGGTCGAGCGTGAAATCATCGACGAGCAGGAAGAGCAGCTCAAATCGCTCGAGGGCCTGGTCAAGATGGAGAGCTCAAGTTCGGACAGCTCCGGAAGCATCACACTGACTTTCCGCATCGGTACTGACAAGGATGCGGCGCTTCTGAAGGTGTCCAACGCCCTGCAGCAGGTACCGTCCTACCCCGACGATGCCGACAAACCCATCATTTACGGCGTAGCCGCCGAGGCTAACGCGATCGCCTGGTTCGTTCTGCAGCCCGCCGGCGAGAATCCGTTCGAAGGGGATATCTCGACGCTTTACAATTTCGTCGACGATAACATCAAGCCCGAGTTCGAACGTGTCCCGGGCCTCGCACAGGCAAATATCTTCGGCGGCCGGGAGAGCGAGATGCACGTTGTCGTCGACCCGGCGAAACTGGCGGCGCGGCGCGTCACGCTCAACCAACTCGGGGCCGCCCTGGATCGCGAGAACCGCAACTATTCCGGTGGCGATTTCGCCGAAGGCAAACGCCGGTACGTGGTTCGCACAGTCGGCGAGTACTCTTCCGCCGAGGATATCGAGAACGTCGTCATCGCTATTCGCAACGGTGTGCCGATCTTCGTTCGCGATGTCGCTCATGCCAGCCTCGGCTACCGTAAGCCGCTCGCCCAACCCTTCTACCTCGGCGAACCCATGATCGCGATCAACGCCGTCAAGGAGGCTGGCGAAAATGTCCTCGAGGTCATGGAGGTCCTCAAGGCGGCCGTCGAAGAGATTAACGCCAATATGCTCGCTCAGCGCGGGCTCGAACTCATTCAGGTCTATGACGAGACCGAATACATCGAAAGCTCGATCGGCCTCGTTCAGCAGAGTCTTTACCTCGGCGGCACGCTGGCGGTGTTGGCCCTTCTGCTCTTCCTGCGCAGCGTGAGCAGCACCCTCGTGGTCGCTGTCGCGATACCAATCAGCATGATCAGCGCCTTCCTCGCCATGCTGTGGTTCGACCGGACGCTGAACGTCATCAGCCTCGCCGGCATGGCGTTCGCTGTCGGTATGGTGGTCGACAACTCGATCGTCGTCCTCGAAAACATCTACCGCCACCGCCAGATGGGCAAGTCGCGTTTCGACTCCGCCTATGACGGCGCCAGCGAGGTCTGGGGGGCGGTGCTCGCCAGTACGCTGACTACTATCGCCGTCTTCGTTCCCGTTGTCTTCGTCGAGGAAGAGGCCGGCCAGTTGTTTCGCGATATTGCGATCGCTATCAGTTGCGCGGTCGGACTCAGCCTCCTCGTCTCAATTACGGTCATTCCGTCGTTGTCGTCGAAAATACTTCACGTTGCCAAGCCGACCTACGCCAGGTTCGGCTTCCACAATCTCTTTGGTATCGCCCACGTCGCCGAGTGGGTCACGCGCAAGGTGGCCGCTTTCGTCCATTGGTTGTGCGGCGGAGTCCTGCGGCGGCTGGCGGTTGTTGTCGGATTGACTGCCGCGGCCGTGTTGCTGAGCATCAATCTGATGCCCAAAATGGAGTACCTGCCGCGCGGCAACGTCAACTTCGTGTTCGGGGTCTTGTTGCCCCCCCCTGGCTACAACGTCGAGGAAGTGGCTGATCTTCGCACCTATTACACCGAGCGCCTGTCCTACCTGTGGGAGACTCCCGCTGAAGAAGCGGTATCGTTGCCGGGCGGGGGCGTCGAGGGCTGGTTCTTCATCGCGATGCCGGAGAATTGCTTCATGGGCATCCGCTCGCGCGATCCGGAAAGGGCGCGGGAGCTCATCCCCGTGTTTCAAAAGGTCACGGCTTCCATCCCGGGAACGATCGGCTTCGTCGACCAGGTCGGCATCTTTGAGCGCGGAGTTGGCGAGGGTCGTAACATCGACATCGACATCACCGGCCCGGAGATCGAACGCCTGATCGCGCTTGGTGGTCAGATCTTCGGAGGTGTGATGCAGAAGCTGCCCGGTTCCCAGGCCCGCCCCATCCCCAGCCTCGATCTCGGCAATCCCGAGGTGCAGGTGATCACGGATCGCATCCGCGCCGCCGACCTCGGCATCTCGAACCGAGATCTCGGCTTCACGGTCAGCGCCCTGGTGGACGGCGCCAAGGCCAGCGACTATCAGTACGAGGGCGATGAGATCGACCTTCGGGTGATGGCCCAGGAGAGCTTCGCTCATCGTACTCACCTGCTGGAGCAAATGCCCATTGCCACGCCTGACGGTCGCCTGGTAACCATTGGCTCGATCGCCCGGGTGGAACAGGCTTCCGGTCCGGTAACCATCAACCATCGCGAGCGCGAGCGCGCCATCACGATCCAGGTGACGCCCGCGGACCAGATGCCTCTCGAACAGGCGATGAACATCATCGAGGACGACATCTTGCAGCCCCTGCGCGATCAGGGCCAGATCGGGGGTCCCTACCGCACCCATCTCTCGGGTACCGCTGACAAACTGACTCAAACCTACGAGTCTTT
This sequence comes from uncultured Solibacteraceae bacterium, assembly GCA_964385765.1. Classification (GTDB taxonomy): domain Bacteria; phylum Acidobacteriota; class Terriglobia; order Bryobacterales; family Bryobacteraceae; genus CAWELS01. The sequence continues at coordinate 2,224 of CAYLSS010000008.1, read as the reverse complement.
TAAGTTCAATTTCATCCTCGCGCTGGCAATCACTTACTTGCTCATGGCGGCTCTGTTTGAAAGCTTCCTCTATCCCCTTGTCATTATGTTCAGCGTCCCCCTCGCGGCGGCCGGCGGCTTTCTCGGACTGGCGGCAGTGAATGCTTTCATCACTTACCAGCCTCTGGATATTCTTACTATGCTCGGCTTCGTGATTTTGGTGGGAACCGTGGTGAACAACGCGATCCTGGTGGTTCATCAATCGCTGAACCACTTGCGCGAGGAAGACATGGCGCCGCGCGAAGCGATTCGCATGTCGGTGGCCAGCCGCATCCGGCCGATCTTCATGTCGGTTTCGACGTCCGTCTTCGGCATGCTGCCGCTGGTCTTGTTCCCCGGCCCCGGTTCCGAGCTCTATCGCGGGCTGGGCAGCGTTGTCGTCGGCGGGCTGATTGTGTCAACGGTCTTCACCATCTTCCTGGTCCCGAGCCTCTTCAGCCTCGTGCTGGATGCCAGAAACGCAATCGCCGGATCCTTACAACGCCTGCGCGCCCAACCCGAGCCCGAAGCGGGCGATTAGCCCGCCCCCGTCGACCACAGCCAATGCGAAAGTGCATGCCGCCTTCGCTGATCCATGATTAAATAGGGGCGGTCATGTCACACCGCGTCTTGTTACTCCTCCCGGGCTTCCTACTGCTGGCCGCCTGCGAGTTGATGGAGCCGCCGCCCAAACCCAACGTCATCCTCCTTCTCACCGATGATCAGCGGCCGGACACCCTCGGCGCCCTTGGAAACCCGCGCATCGTCACCCCTCATCTGGACGCTCTCGCTCATTCCGGCTTCGTTTTCACCAACGCTTACTGCCTCGGCTCCAATGTGCCCGCCGTCTGCGCCCCGTCACGGAACATGCTCCTCTCCGGACGCGCATACTTCCGCTGGGAAGACCGCTATGCTCCACCGGATCCCGCCAACCTTGCCGACAGCATGCGGCTCGCCGGCTACGAAACTTACCACCATGGCAAGAAAGGCAACACCGCCCGCGAGATACACAAACGGTTTGACCACTCCCGCTATCTCGACGATCGCGCCGTCCGAACCTCCGGACAGCCGGGCAAGGAGATCGTCGACGCCGCCATCGAGTTCCTTTCCGGACGAACCGGCCCAACCGGACGTGCCGCCTCCGGCCCGTTCTTCCTCTACCTGGCCTTCGCGATGCCCCATGACCCCCGCGTCGCCTCTCAGGAGTACTTGGATATGTACCCGCCGGAGAGCATCCCGCTGCCTCCTGACTACCTTCCGCTCCACCCATTCGACAACGGAGAAATGATAGTCCGGGACGAACTGCTCGCGCCCTGGCCGCGCGCCGCGAGCGAAATCCGAAGGCACCTCAGCGACTACTACGCCGTCATCAGCGCGCTTGATGAGCAAATCGGCCGCCTGGTCGCGTTCCTCGAAGAGAGCGGACTCTACGAAAACACTTACATCATCTTCGCCTCGGATCAGGGTCTCGCCATCGGCTCGCACGGCCTGATGGGAAAGCAGAACCTATATGAACATTCAGCCCGGGCGCCTCTCTTCATTACTGGTCCCGACATCGAACCAGGTCGTTCCGATGCCCTCGTCTACCTCCTTGACCTGTATCCGACCATCCTGAGTCTGGTCGGCTCGCCGCCAGCCAGCGGGCTTGACGGCGTCACGCTGGCTCCCATCATCTACCGCCAGACTGATCGCGTCCGCCGATCCCTGTTTCTCGCCTACCGGGACGTCCAGCGCGCTGTCCGCGACGAACGATACAAGCTCATCGTCTATCCCCACAACAACGCAAGACAGCTTTTCGACCTCGAAAATGACCCGCACGAACTTCGCAATCTGGCCGATGACCCGCAGTACGAGCGGCGCATCGAAGCCATGATGGAGGCGATTGGCCAGTGGCAGGCGCAACTCGGCGACACGGCCCCGCTGGGAACTGAAGACCCAAGCCCCATAGAGTTCAATCCGCCCACCGGCGAGGCCCTGCGTGAGCTTCGTGCTAGGTGGAACATGGAGTAGCTGCAATCTTCTGCGCGACATCGGCCTAAGGCGACTGGCATAATGAAGCCATGAGGCTTTGGACTGCTGCGTTTTTCCTCATTGGACTTGGTTTGCTGCTTCCCTGTTCGGCGCAAGACCCCAACAGTGAAGATCCAAAGGAGCGAGCCAAGGCCGCCGGCCAACTCGCCAGCCAGGGTTCAACCGCAATCCCCAC
>CAYLSS010000007.1:7766-17021 GCA_964385765.1 uncultured Solibacteraceae bacterium | reverse complement strand
ACGACCCCTCTCCCCTGGTTCGCGCCTCGGTCGCGGAGACGCTCGCCAACTGGAACAGACCCAAAGGAATCGCCGCACTGGTAGGCGCGACCCGAGACGACTACCGCCTGGTCCGGATCCGAGCTGCCGCCGGATTGGCGCGGCTGCCGGTCCGAGGGCTGGATTCCGACGACCGAGCCGCTGTCGAGGCGGCGACCGGCGAGTTCCTGGCCTCCATGCGCACTCGCCCCGACGATGACACCGCCCACAGCAACCTCGGCAATTTCTACATGAATACCGGAGATCTCGCCGCGGCCATTGGCTCCTTCGAAACGGCCGCCAAGCTGAATGACCGAAACGTCGCGACGCTGGTTAACCTGGCGCTGGCCTACAACCTCAATGGCGAAAACGACAAGGCGGAAAGAAGCCTTCGGCAGGCGCTCGCCGCCGACCCCGCCAATGCGGCGGCGAACTTCAACCTGGGTCTCCTGATGGGAGAGTTGGGCCGTCCCGAGGAGGCCAGACAGGCTCTGCGCCAGGCATTGGAGACAGATCCGAGGATGGCTGCGGCCGCCTATAACCTGTGCGTCCTGGAAGCGGAATCGAGCGTCAGCCGGGCGATCGGCTACTGCCGTCAGGCGGCCGAGTTGGAACCTGAACAACCCAAGTACGCCTATACGCTCGCCTTCTTCCAGGCTCAGTCGGGGCGCGCAATCGAAGCATCCCAAACGCTCGAAGGAGTTATCAACAGCCATCCCCGCTATATGGATGCCTACGCTCTGCTGGCTCAGATCTACCAGTCGCAGGGGAACCTGGACGCAGCCGCGGCTGTCGCCCGGCGCGCCCGTGGTGTTCAGTAGATCCCCTTCCTGTGAGGACAGGACACCGGAACGGCGAATTGCGTCCCCTGCCGGGCCGTCGAATTCGATACGCTGTCCATATGCGAAGGGGATGCATCGTCACCGCTATTCTCGCTTCCTGGCTCGCCGCTCCGGCTGCCGCGGAATGGCCGCAATGGCGCGGGCCGAACGCCAACGGAATCTCCGCCGAAAAAGACCCTCCAATCGTTTGGGGCCCGAGCCAGAACATCGCCTGGAAAGTGCCGCTCGAGGGGGTGGGAACATCGACGCCGATCGTCTCCGACGGCCAGGTCATTGTGACCATGCAGATCGGCAAGAATGAGTTGCAGGGTACCGGCCGGATCGAAGGCGTCAATGCCCGGGCGGCGCCAGACTCGCCCGACGGCATTGTCTTCATTGTCAAGTCGTTCAGCCAGGATGACGGCAGTACACTGTGGGAGTACCGGCTTGCCGCCGACGACCCTCTCCCGCCGACCCATCAGAAGCACAACCTCGCGAGCCCCAGTTGCGTCACCGATGGCCGGCGGGTCTACGCCTGGATGGGTACCGGCCAGATCGTCGCATTGACCATGGACGGCGAACGCGTATGGTCGCGCCACATCGGGCGCGAGTATGCGCCGTTCAACATCCGGTGGGGCCACGGTAGCTCGCCGGTGCTGTACAAGGGCTCCCTTCTGCTTCTCTGCGACCATCAGGATAATGCCTACCTGGTGGCGCTCGACAAGAACACCGGCACGGAACTGTGGAAGGCCGACCGTGAAAAAACGAGTCGCTCCTACACGACGCCGTTGCTGATCACCGCCAGCGATGATCAGGTGATCATCAACTCGAGCCGCCGCATTGACGCCTATGATCCTGCGACCGGCAGGCTGATGTGGTATGTCGGTGAGCCCAACCGCGTCCCGGTTTCCACGCCGGTGGTCCATGACGGTGTCCTCTACACCTCGCGCGGTTACCGCAGCGGCCCCTATATGGCCGTGAAGCTAGACGGCAGTGGCGGTGCCGACGAAAACATTCTATGGCGGGTGCCGACCGGGGCGCCGTATGTGTCGTCCTTGCTTCACTACGACGGGCTCATCTACATGGCCACCGAGAACGGAATCGCTTCCTGCGTCGACGCGGCCAATGGGAAGACTCTTTGGCGGCAGCGGCTGGGTGGCTACTTCTCGGCGTCACCCATCGCAGCCGCCGGAAAGATCTACATGGTGAACGAATCCGGCGTCACCTTTGTCCTGGCCTCAGGACGGGAATACCACCTAATCAGCAAGAACGATCTGGGCGAGCGCACCATGGCCTCTCCGGCCATCGCCGGCGGCAGGATCCTGCTGCGCACGGACAATCACTTGTACGCGGTGGGCGAATAGATCACTACTCTAGACGGTTGATGAGAGGCGTGCGGTAAATCTCGCCGGTCTGCGTTGAGCAGAAATAAAGCATCCGCTGCCAGTAGGTGAGTCCGTGCGGCACGACGAGCTTTCCCTCCACCATGGGCTCCGACTGCGGGAGCATGTGCTGCTTGATCACGTGTCCGCTGGCGGCGTCGAGCTTGAAGAAGGAGCGCGAGTTGCCGTCGGCGCACCATAGAGCGCCATCTGGCGTGAAGACCAGGCCTTGTGGGCGAGGCCCCGGGGCGGGCAGCGAGCGGACCACCGAGCCATCCTGTCCCTTCACCACGTAAATGCGCACCTCCGCCGGCGAGGCGGCATAGAGTTCGCCCCGTACCCAGGCTAAGCCGTGGACACCTGTCACACGCATATACTCGCCCGGCGCCCCGTACTTGACGACCCCGACACCGGGAGCATCGAACTCCGCCTTGCGCAGCGGTCTGGTGTAGTCGATCTTCTCTTGCTCGTCGAGAAACTCGATGCGAATGAGCCGCTGGCCATTCTCTCCGGCAACCCAGATGCCGACCTGGTCGGTCTCGATTGCCGTGGGCTGGGTCGTTTTGGTATCGATCTCGGCCTTGACGGCCCCGGTGTAGCTCATCAAGAAGACCTTCGCTGTCTCCCGGTCCACCAGCCAGATACCGTCCCGGCTGGCTTTGATCCCGGTTGGCCGCGAGCACGGCGCTTCCCAGCGCCGGTCGACGCGGTCGGCGACGGTGGTTGGAAAGAGGGCCCCGGCCAGAGTCGGCCAGGAGGGTGCGCTGCCCGCCAGGAGGCGCAGACAATCGCGACGGTCCATCATCGGCCCTAGTATAACGTGGGTCGTTACTACAGGTGCGCTAAAGGGGCCACACCAGCCTCTCGCCGCGGCGGTAGGCGAGGTTACCAAGATGCGCCGCATCGGCTGCCCGAACCGCTTCCTCTACGGGCGAGTTCGGCTGCCGGCGGCTGCGTACGCAGTCGAGGAAATTCCGCACATGTTCGAGCGCGCCGTCCTGCATGGACCGCATGCGAATCTCGGGCTCGGGAAGCGTCGTTCTTTCTTTAGGGATCACACCCTCCGGGTAGACGGCAAATCCGTCGCGGGTTAGCCGCATCAGGGCCTTGTCGCCGCGGATGATGATCGTCCCGCCGGTGAGGTGGCAGTGCATCGTGCCGTTGTAGACAATGGCGAACTTCCCGTCGTACTCCCAGCAGACGTTGATGGTGTCGGGGCAATCCTGGAAGTCCTGAGCGTATCGGCCGCCGGCGGCCTGCGCCCAGCGGGGATGTTCGAGACCGAAATACCAGAGAAGCGTGTCTCCCCAATGACTGTAAAGATCCGTCAGGTGTCCGCCGCCGTAATCCCAAAACCAACGCCAGCGGAAATAGCGCACAGCATCCACCGGGCGGTCTGGCGCACTCCCGAGCCAGCGCTTCCAGTCGATCTCTTGGTCGTTGATGCTGATGCCGGGCTCGAGAGCAAGCCACGTCTGGTACCACGACGTCAGGATGAGGGTGATCTCGCCGAGCTTCCCCGACCGGACAATGTCCCGCGCCTCGATGAAGTGCTCCCAACTGCGCTGCTGATAGCCTACCTGCACCACGCGGTCAGACGCGGCCGCCGCTTTGACCATCCGCCGGCCTTCCTCGATGCTGTGGGAGATCGGCTTCTCGACATAGACGTCCTTGCCCGCGGTGAGTGAATCGATCGCCATCGGAACATGCCAGTGATCGGGTGAGCCAATCATGACCGCATCCAGGTCGCTGCGTTCAAGCAACTCGCGGTAATCGGTGTACTGGCTGGCGTTGGGGGCGAACTCCCTGGTCGCACGCAGGCGCGGAGCATAGACGTCGCTGGCGGCAACCACCTCACAGCCGCCAACCGCCAGGGCCTTCTGGAGCAGGTACTGCCCGCGCCCGCCACAGCCGATCCCGCCCAGTCGAATTCGGTCATTGGCGCCCAGAATTCGGCCGTAAGAGAGTGCCGTGACCGCAGATGCCTGCAAAAAACTCCGGCGCCGGGAAGCCATGGAAATCCCCTTTCGTCTCTGCTACGCTGTCCGCATCTTGGAGCCGACAAAGCTGTAATAGGCAATGAAAACATAAGCGACCAGCGGAACGAGCATCGCCATCGCCATGCTCTGCGTCCACTCGAATACGAGTCCCATGAGGGGCGTTAGCACGGCTCCGCCGATGATGGCCATTACCAGCATCGATCCGCCGATCTTGGTATTCGGCCCGAGTCCCTTGAGGCCGAGCGCGAAGATAGTCGGGAACATCAGTGACATGAAAAAACTCGTCAGGAACACGGCCCACACTCCGACCCATCCCGGGAACAGTACGCCGATTGTCACGAGCGCGATGTTGGCGATCGCATACAGTCCCATCAGCTTCGCCGGCGAGATGAACTGCATCATATAGGTCGCCGAGAACCGACCGACGCCGAATGCGACCAGGGTTCCCGTGAGGAAGTAGCCGGCTACCTTTTCCGGCTGAGCCGTATAGTCCTGGACATATTGGATGTAGTAGCTCCAGGTTCCAACCTGCGCCCCGACGTAAAAGAACTGGGCGATCACGCCCTGGACGAAGTGCGAGTGCCGGAACAGTTCGCGGAAGCTGCCTTTGGCGCGCTCACTCGCCGCCTGTGCTTCTTCGGCCACCTTGGGAAACTTCGTTCGCAGAATCAGCAAGGCCCAGAAAAAGACCACCACACCGAGGACGAGGTACGGTTTCACCACCCGCATCGTTTCCTGCTCCAGGTAGGCTTCGTACTCACCCGCCGCCTTCATCATCTCAATCCGCTCGGGAGTCAGCTCGATGCCCGAGAAGATGAATATCGTGCCGATCAGAACCCCCGCGATCGCCCCGAACGGATTGAAGGCTTGTGAGAAGTTCAGCCGGCGCTCGCTGCTTTCCGGACTGCCCAGGACGGCGATGAACGGATTCGCGCCAGTCTCCAGAAATGCGAGCCCGCTCGCGATCACGAACAACGCGAACAGAAAGAAGCCATAGTCGCCCGCCACGGCGGCGGGCCAGAACAGCCAGGTACCCGCAGCGTAGAGGAACAGCCCCATCACCAGGCCTGTTTTATAGCTGAAGCGCTTCATGATGAGCGCGGCCGGCATCGACAGACAAAAATAGCCCATGTAGAAGGCCGATTGAATCAGGCCGGCCTGGAAGCGCGACAACTCGAATGACTTCATGAACTGCTTGATCAGGATGTCATTGAGGTTGTTGGGTATCCCCCAGAAAAAGAACAGTGCCGTCACGAGGATAAAAGGGAGCGTGTTACCCGGCGTGATGAAATGCCCGGTATCGCGGGCGGGCGGCGCGCTGGCCGCGCTCGGGTTCGACTGGTTTCCGGTCATCTGAGGTTTGAGGTTTGACTAAATCGTTGACTGTATCCGAGCTTGATCCACGCTGTCAACGGCCCGAAGCCAATTTCAGACATCGAGGTTGCATTTAAGATCTGGTTTCTGGTATCCTGAGAGTGAGCTAATCAGCCTGGGCGACACCCGAGCACCAAGTACCGTGCAAGCGGTGTCATATGCCACACAAAAACTTGGACTCGGGAGAACAACACTGATGGTGTTTCTATCTGCAATTGTCGCACCGCTCGCTTCTGTCGTTGCCGGCAAGGATGAAAACTCACTCTGGATGCTAGGCGTCGGACTGCTGACGCTGGGGGCGGTTCTGTTCATACGCGAACGGCTCGAAGACCTGCGCTAATCAAGCGCTTGCATTCGGGACTGAACGTTAAACGTTTCGGCACGCAATCGCGTCATACTAATGAAGAAGAAGGTAGAGTCGATGCCGAACGTGTGCCACCAAAACCGTCTCGCCCGCAAGGGCTTCTCGCTCATCGAACTCCTGATCGTTATCGCGATCATCCTGATCATTGCGGCCATAGCTGTTCCCAAACTAGACAAGGCGCGGATGCACACACAGGAAATGGCCGCGATCCAGCAGATCCGAACCATTCATACGTCGCAAACCCAGTATTATTCGCAGTTCGGCCATTACGCCAAGAGTCTGGACGAGCTCGGACCTCCGGCTAGCGGCGAACCAGGGCCGGACGGCGCCGACCTCATCCCCGGCGACCTCGCCAAGGGCGAAAAGAGCGGCTACCGGTTCACGCTGAAGCCCACCGCCACTGGCTATGCCATTAATGCCGAGCCCGTTGTTTACAACGGTACCGGACGGCGGACTTTCTACTCCGACCAGAGCATGATCACTCGCGAAAACTGGGGACAGGAACCGGCTGACGAGAACAGCCCCGAAATCAAATAGTTAAAAACCCGCTAGCGCCAGGTTGGCTTAAGGGACGGTTCAATCCTTTTCGTTTAGAAGCTCTTGTGAACCGGGTGTTTGCCTCAGGAATAGATTTAAATGGACAGTAACGGGACGCCCATCGGGCGCCCCGTTGTGAGATCCTTTTGCGCGATTACGCGTTGAAGGAGCTGCCGCAGCCGCAAGTGGACTTCACGTTCGGATTGTTGAACTTGAAGCCCGATCCTTCCATCGTTTCAATGTAGTCGACTTCGGCTCCATCAAGGTACAACAGACTGGCTTGGTCAATGAAAACCTTGAGGCCGTCAAAATCGTAGGACTTGTCCAGCATCTGCTGATTTGTCTCGAAAGCCATCGAGTAGCTGAAGCCGGAACACCCGCCACCGACAACCGAGATCCTGAGTCCTGCCGGCTTCGGCTCCTGACTCCGCAAGATCTCCTTTACCTTGCCAACCGCCGTGTCTGTCATGTTCAACATAAGCTGATTGCGCCTCCCTTGAAAACGTCTTCCTGTGCTAATTGTACAAACTTGTAGTGGATTACGCTACTGAAGAGCTTTGCGTGCTCCTTAGCCGTACGATGGAATTTGACTGCGTTCGGTCGCAGAAATCTGCTATTGTGATCCAGAATCTCGGTTGTTCGTCCCGGGTGCTTGCGCCACGATGGGTAGGCATGTTCGAAAAAGGCCGGGGATGATTGACACCGTGGCCCCACGGTAAGCCGTTGCAGCGAACGCTGGTGTGAGGCGCTGAATGGCTTCGCTGTCGGGCGGGGCGATAACTGCTTGAAACCAGGGCGGACTGGCCGACGTCGTAATCGACGTAATGAGCAGCTTGACGACCTCCTTGCCATTCCCGGCGTCCGGCGCCAAGATTCGGACAAAACGTAGAGTGAGTCATCGCAACTCCGAAGAAGCCGATCTGGTGCGTCGCGTTCAAGCGGGCGACGAGATCGCCTTCCGGGAAATCGTTGAGCGGTACCAAGCTAAAGTCTTTTCAATCATTTACGGGATCCTGCGTAATCGAAACGACGCGGAGGATATCGCTCAGCAGGTTTTCGCAAAGATCTATTTCTCGATCGGCAATTTCGATTTTCGCAGCAGCCTCTTGACGTGGATCTACAAGATCACTGTCAACGAGTGCTATGACTACCTGCGCAAGAAAAGGGTTCGCAAGCTGGTTTATGAGAGCGACTTCTCCGAGGACGAGGCCCGGCTCATGGAAAACACCGAGCGTTCGACCGACAGAGCCAAGCCCATTGACAAGACATTGGCCCAGCGCGACCTCATCATGAAGTTGCTCGACAAGATTTCCGACGAAGAGCGAACATTGCTGCTCCTGAAAGAGGTAGAAGGTCATTCCGTCGAGGAATTGGCGGGAATGACCGGAATGAACCAGAATACGATCAAAGTGAAGCTTTTCCGCGCTCGCCAGAAGCTGCTGAAGGCCGCCCAGCGGATCGACCGCAAAGCTGCCGGGGCATCGGCAGAGTAGGAAGAATTCACTCAATGGCAGTTGGCAACCGAATCGATCAAGCGGACATTAGAGCCGCCATTTGGGTTGAGTACGACCGTAGGATTGAGGGAAGACACGATGCATCAGCCCATCCGGGAACATTTGGAAACATATCTCGCAGGAATTGAAGGATTGGAAAGTACACGGGAAGTCGAAGACCATCTGAACTCCTGTGAGCAGTGCCGTAAAACTCTGTCGGCGATGCGCCGCCAGGCGGAAGCGATCCAGACACTCCGGCCATCTGCGGAGATGGACCCTCAGCCCGGCTTCTACGCTCGGGTTTTGGACCGGATCGAGTCACAACGCGTGCCCTCGGTTTGGGAGTTGTTCCTAGAACCGGCCTTTGGCCGGCGGTTGGCCTACGCTTCACTGACGTTGATTCTGATTCTGGGAACGCTCATGTTCACCGGCGAAGATCAGCGGGCCGCCGGAACGGGCTTCTACTACACATCTCCAGAAGCGATTCTCGCAGCGGAACCTGTTTCCCAATACATTGGCGATGACATCGATTACGATCGTGGGGTTGTCTTTGTGAACCTGGCGACCTACGAGAACTAGATCATGTCTGACAACCGGCGCGCATCCTGGAGGCATCCCAGGATTCTGGCGGTGCTGCTAACAGTTTTTCTGTGCGGCTCTTTGACCGGAGCAGTAGCGATGCGCTATTGGACGCAGGCAAATGCACGCCCCCATGCCGCTGTCTATTGGACCGAGGGCGGTAGAGAGATCACCCTCCAGCACTTCAAGGCAGAACTCGAGCTGACTCCCGAGCAAACCAGGCAGATGGAGATCATCCTCGATGATTTCATGCAGTACATCCATAGCCTGCAGGCCCAAATGGATGACGTTCGGGCCAACGGAAAGGAACGGATCATGAGGATGCTCAACCCTGAGCAGCAGAAGAAATTTAAGAAGATGCTCAAGGCTGTTCCTTCACCAGAAGTTCACTAGCTGCCCGAGCAACGCGCCCGATTCGGCCGCGAAACCCGCGCACGTGAGTCTGCGAAGCGAACCAAGCCGAGGTGCAGCTTGCGCTAAAGACTCAGGATACGCTATCCTGAATCTGTCGAAGGTCAATCCCCAGGCGTATGGCAAACCACTATTCTGCGCTCAAACGAACTAGGCAAATCAAGAAGAGAACGGTAGTGAACCGCAGGCGGAAGACGCGTCTCAGGCATTACATTCGCGCCTTCCGTCGCAAGCTGGCCGAAGAGGATGCGTCCGGTGCGCAGGAGTTGCTGCCGC
>CAYLSS010000007.1:0-7756 GCA_964385765.1 uncultured Solibacteraceae bacterium | reverse complement strand
CAAGTGGGGGGTGATCAAAGCGAATACCGCGGCTCGCTTTAAGAGCCGCCTGCACCGTCGGCTGAAGCAACTCGCCACCGCCCAGTAGCCGGCATTAGCGTTGCTTTCAACCGGCCTTATTGGATGCGTGGGACCTTCTCCGATCGTTGGTGCTGCCGCACTCTCCCGTTAACATCTTTTTCTCTTAAGCTTACGAGAAAACTGACCGTAGCGATTCCACCGCCTTCCGCATCGAGCTTGCTTGACCGCTCAGTTGCTCAGAGGCAGTAGCAGCTTTTTCGGACCGGGCCGAGACTTCATGGACCACTTGTTGTACCTGGCCCACTGCTTGGTTGACCTGTTCGACACCCTGGGACTGTTCCTAAGAGGCTTCGGCGATCTCGGCGTTGATCTGTGCCGCTCGCTGGGCGCTTTCACCGACGGTCTGGTACTCTGTCCTCGCTGCTACTGTAAGCTCCGAACCCCGAGCGATGGTCTGCACCGTCGTCTCGATCAGTCGGGCGGTATCTTTTGCGGCGTCTGACGCCCGTTGCGCGAGCGCGCGGACTTCGTCGGCAACCACGGCAACGCCGCATTTCCGGGACCGGGTGTTCTTCTATGAGTACTTCGACGCTTTGACGGAGATACCGGCCGTGGACTCGGCGCCTCTCATCAGACCGGCCGGACGGCACTGGTAGCGAAGCTGCTGCAGCAACCGGCGGGCCGGGAGCAGGAGCGCGGGCGTCCGCTTACAACTTCGCCAACTTATCGCGGTTCGCCCAAATCTTCTCGAAAGCCGACGCATATTGCTCGAGCAACTCGGGATGGTCCTCGTAATGAAGGGCGACAAAGACGTGCGTCTTATTCACCTGCTCGCAGCCGGGCAGCAGCTCCGGGATCACCGGAGGGTGGTCCCACCATCTCGCCTCCGAATAGATCGTGTACTTGTGCTGGAGCGGGTAATCCCAAACGCTGGCCCGAACGCCTTCGGCCTTCAATGCTTTTAGAAGAGCATCGCGCGAGAAGCCTGCCTTGGCTTGATCGAGCAGGAGCATATTCGCGTGGTAGTAAACCCGGTTCTGATCCGGCCGACAGCGTGGTTCCTCGAGACCCTCCAGTTCCTTCAAGCGGTCATTCAGTTTGCGAAGCAGGCGTTCTACCAGAGCGTTTCTCTGGTCCAGTCCCTCGAGTTGGGTTCGCACCACAGCCGCCGCGAACGGATGCATGCGGAACTTCTGCCCGAAGCCAGTCCCTTCGTATCGGTGGTAAGGGCTACGTTCCGGAAAGTGGGCAGGGTCGCGATAGTGACCATATGCGGCGGCGCGCTCATAGAGTTCGCGCCTTTTGTAGTTCGCGATGCCGCCTTCTACCGAGGGAAGCACTTTGCTGGCCTGGAAGCTGAACGTTCCAACCTCGCCCCAGTTGCCGACCATCCTGCCCTGCATGGACGCACCATGAGCTTGGGCCGCATCTTCCAGCAGCATGAGCCCCTTCTCTTTCGCAAACTGCTCGATCCGGTCCATTTCGCAGGGCATGCCCCAGGCATGCATCACAACGAGCGCTTTCGTCCGGCTCGTCAGCTTCTTCTTCGCGTCCTCAAGATCGAAGCAAGCCGTCTTCGGATCGATGTCGACAAAGATCGGCACATAGCCGAACAGGCGCATCGGGGTGATGGTCGCGAAAAAGGTATAGGAGGGCACCATGATTTCACTCCCCGGCGGCAGATCAATGGCGAAAAACATGGACGTCAGGGCGCTTGTGCAGTTCATGTGCGTTTTGACATAAGGCGCGCCGCTGTACTTCCGCCAAAGAGCTTCCAGCCGCGGCAACTCCTGGTAGTATTTGTTGGTGTCCAGCAACTCGCCGATGGCCTGCTTTTCCCGGTCGCCATAGCGGGGCCATTTAGTGACAGCGGCGTGTTCGGGCGCGGGAATCCTAACGGACTTCGGACCCCCGTCAAGCGCGAGCACCTCGAGTTTTCGCGCTGCGCCGGCGGGCGTCGCTCCAAGCCCTGCCAGCGCCCCGGTGCCCGCTCTGACAAACGAGCGGCGAGTAGGCGCCGCGTCGGTTCTCTTCTCTCCCATGATATTCACCTCATTGCCGAAAGATCTTCGCCGGGCACGGCGATCAGATCCGTCCTTCCGCTGGGGAGCCGCGAAAGCGCGTAGACAGTCTCGTCATTACCCACGGCGATCGAGTTGACGTAGGAGGGCCTCGATCCATCCTCGAAGAAGACCGGACCATGATCGCTGTACCGGCCGTCTGGGATATCGTAAGTCACCAAATGCAGATTCTCTTTCCCCTTCGATTCCCCCATCGCCGTCGACGCCTTGCCCTTCACGCGCTTTCCATTCTCATAGATCGGTCCACCGGTCAAATAGAAAATTGTGCGCCCGTCGGGACCGAGCGTGAATCCCAGATAACCATAGCTGAATTGGTCGAACATGCCGCTGCGCCTCGACGGCAGCGATGCGATCCGTTCCAGCACTTCAACGCGAGGCACACCCGGATCGAAACGGAACAGATAACCGGAGTTCCCATGGACGCCGTAGATAGCATTGTCTTCCGTGCGCCAGAAAGCCTGTCGCCAGTTGTAACCCATATGGCCCGGTGACACAACATCGTACAGGCCGAAATAGTCTTTCCTCAAGTCCTCACCATGGACCGCCTCGATTGCATCCGAGTCATGCACAAAGCGGAGAATCCGACCCTCCGCCGTGGTGAAATAGACCGAGCCGTCTTCCGGATTGACAACGAGGGAACGGCATAACGTGCGGAAGTCATTGCCCCTGCCTGCTTCTCCCCGACCGGAAACAGGCCCCAGGTCCTTCAAACGCTTCGTTGCGATGTCGCAGGCTATGAAATGTCCCGTGGGCCATGTGATCCCGTAAAGCCGGCCGCGCCGTTTGTCCATCGCCATTGAGAGGAAGCCTTCCCGGTTCGGCGCGATGGCGATGTCTTCGAATCTCTCCGTCTTCAGGTCATAGGAAAGGAAATAGCCGCCCGGGTATGGCTCGTAGCCATGAGGAGGGGAGCCCGGATGCTCCATGCCGTCGACGATCTTGTAGTAGCCGATGTGCGTTGCGAAGTACAGTTTACTCCCGGCCTCCACCAGTCTCGAGTGGCATTTACCCTGGACGATGGCTTTCCGGTTCCGGCCGCCGCACTCTTCGTTGATGTCCCCAAGGTGTTTCACTGCGTCCTCGGCGGGATCGTAAGAGTACATCTGGGCGCCAATGTCGAGCGATTGCGATGAAAGGATGTAGTAGATTCGGCCATCGCTTGCCGCGGACAATCCGTTATATGTGTCGTGAGCGAGATGGAATCCGGAGTCGATCGCGCGAGCGGTAAGCCCCCTCGAATTCGCAGCGCCTTCCGGCGCCACTTCGCCTTGCATCAAGCCTCCCATTGCCAGCCACGGTAACACGGGCGCCGTCTTTGATTCAGGCGCTCTCCAGTCTCAGGTTTGTTTCCTCGCCGTGCGCCGCTGGCGTCCCATGTCAGCCGAGACCCACATCGAGAATCATCATCACGGTGAAGCCGATCAGTGTGCCCATGGTGGCGAGGTCCGTGTTGCCCCTGCGCTGCGATTCCGGGATCAACTCTTCGACGACAACGAAGATCATGGCTCCGGCGGCAAAGCTGAGCGCGTAGGGCAGAATGGAGCGCATGGTAAGGACCGCCACCGCCCCGATAACACCCGCGGCCGGCTCGACCACGGCGGAAAGCTGGCCGTACCAAAAGCATTTCATCGGCGAATAGCTCTCGCGCCGCAAAGGCATCGAGACTGCCAAGCCTTCCGGGAAGTTCTGCAAACCGATCCCCAGCGCAAGCGCTACGGCTCCAGCCAGAGTGGCTGCTTCAAGGCCGCTCGCCGCCGCGCCAAAGGAAACTCCGACGGCCAGTCCTTCCGGGATGTTGTGCAGCGTAATCGCCAGCACCAGCAGGATGCTCCGTTGCAGGCTGGTGCTGGGACCCTCAGCCTGTTCAATGGAGAGATCCGGATGCAAGTGCGGGAGAATCTTGTCAATTCCCCAGAGCGTGACGCCGCCCAGGATAAACCCCGCGGCTGCCGGAAACCATGCTGGTATCGCTCGGTCTTTGGACATCTCGATCGCGGGCGCCAGCAGCGACCAGAAGCTGGCCGCGATCATAACCCCTGCCGCGAAGCCATTCATCGCGTCGAGGAGTCTTTGCTGGACCTGTCGGGCGAGAAACACAATGGCGGCGCCACACGCCGTCAGGAACCACGTGAAGCAGGTGGCCAGGAGAGCCTGCAACACGGGGTGCGCGTTCTCGAAGAATTCCACCATCAGGGAAGATCGACTACCTCGCTACCATTTGCTCCGGATGCACTCCAGCAATAAGAAAAGACCGGGCCTCTGAGCAAACCCCACATCTGTCGACCCCAGTCCGCGGAGATTGTTTCAGCCCCGGCCGCCCTTCGGAAACATCTGCCTTGCCGGGGCGTCACCTGACACGCCTGAACTACCGGACGTGGCTGTTTTCAAGAACTACGTCGATTCGACCTCCCTCCACCAGACAGTCCGTGCGGTCGACGTGCGCGATCGCCGCCTGCTCGCGGGCGTCAGCGAGACGAAACTGAGCTCACAACTCCCAGGCAATGCCATCATCTCAACCAGACGGCACGGCAAGAATCTCTTCGCCATTCTCGAAAGTGGTGACGGACTCGCATTTCATTTCGGGATGACCGGCTCCTTAAGCTACTATCGTGAAGGCAACTCCGAACCGAAGTACGCACAACTGATCCTGACCTTGACAACAACTTTCATTTAGCATATATCTCACGTCGACGGCTTGGCGAGGTTCGCCTCATCAGAGATGTCGATGAGTTCATCAAGAGCGAAGGGCTCGGACCCGATGCACTCGAGTGTGAGTTTAGGACATTCGAAGATGCGATGGACAAACGTAAAGCGGTAAAGGCAACCCTGATGGACCAGGCACTTCTCGCCGGCGTCGGCAATATCTATTCCGATGAGATCCTCTTCCAGGCAGGTATCGTACCGACCAGGCGCGCGAATGAACTCAGCCAGAAGGAGAGAAGACGTCTCTTCCAGATAATGAAGAGAGCACTGCGCACGGCTATCCGCAACAAAGCGATGCCTGATCAGTTCCCGAGAAGCTACCTCACGCGTAACCGGCAGGAGGGTAGTCAGTGTCCGAAATGCGGCGGACTTGTCAGAACCCATGAGATCAATGGACGCCGCAGCTACTACTGCCCGAGATGTCAGAAATGAAGAAGGTGACCGTTGACCGGGTGTGGCCGGCGGTTTGGACCGAGATTACAGACGATTCCGATGCCAAGACAAGCACGAGCGTGGATTGGAACAAGCGGATGGAATTACAGCTCCTGGCGCGGTGTCCTGTATCCGCGCGGGCTGACCCAGGGCAATTGGCTGAGTCACTATACCAGGGAATTCGATACCGTCGAGTTGAACAACTCCTTCTATCGCATTCCATCGACTGACGCGGTCAGGGATTGGGGAGAAAACGCGCCGAAGCGATTTCGGTTTGCCGTAAAGCTCTGGCGTGGGATTACCCACCTCAAGAAGCTCAAAGACTGCGACGAGTATCTGAGCAATTTTCTGAGTGTTATCAATGGTCTGGACAAGCGCCAGCGGGCGCCGCTGTTAGTTCAACTGCCGCCCAACCTAAAAAGAGAAATCGATCGTCTCGATTTCTTCCTCGGATCGCTGAAAGAGTTGGTCGGGAGACACTGGAAGGTCGCGGTCGAATTCCGGAACGATGAGTGGCTCTGCCGCGACGTCTACCAGCTCCTTGATAGCAACCATGTTGCCCTATGCCTGCACGACAATGCCGGGCAAAGCGGCCGTCAGCGAACCTAATGAAGCTCCGTTCGTATATGTTCGCAGACATGGTTCGCACGGCGGCACCTACTCCGGCAGTTACACGTCTTCGCAAATCGAATCGGATGCAGAGAATGTCCGTCAATGGCTTCGAGACGGCAAGACCGTCTACGTCTACTACAACAATGACGAAAAAGGATACGCTGTGGAGAATGCCCGGGAGTTGAAAAGCAAACTCGCGCAATCTTGACGATCAGAGTCCCAGCTCTCTTCTCTCATCCTCGGCATGGATGTCGAGGATATTCGCCTCATCGCCCGATTCGACTACCTGGTCGCGATACTCAAGTAATTCGAAATCAGGCCACAGGACACGAGCCGCGGCAAACACCGAGTGGATCGTCTGACCCTCGGCGTCCGTTGGGCTGTCGTCTTCGTGATACCAGCGGTATACGTTGTCGGTGTCGAGATAAAGCAAGATGACGTCTGGTTCGCCCGTACCGCCGACTTCCGCCGGATTCGGCGGCGTTAGGTCAGCTCGCGCAATCACCGTTTCAGTCAGATGGTCTTTCATCTCATTCATTTCGGCGCCTCTGGACTTGGAAGCTAGACTGCTACTCAAGCCGCCTCCGTTGATTTCGCATGGAGCGCATGAATCATCCGCTACAGGCCCGGACGTTTCATCCGTGGTTTTGCTGTTTCACCAAGACTGACCCCGTTTCCGTGAGTCTTGTTTCAGCGTGCATGGACTTCGGCTGAAACATCCCGCCAGAGGAGAAGTCGGCTTGACAGGAAGGAGGTTGTCGTGATTGATCCAGGGAGTTCGATATTTCACGATCGAAGGGAAGCTGGCCGGGCGCTCGCCAGCAAACTGGCTGACTTCAAAGACCGGGACGATGTGGTGGTTCTGGCGCTGCCGCGCGGAGGAGTACCGGTGGCGGCGGAGGTCGCCAATCATATTAGAGCGCCATTAGACGTCTTTGTCGTACGCAAGCTGGGATCGCCCGGACATGAGGAATTAGCGATGGGCGCAATCGGCAGCGGCGGAGTTCGGGTCATAAACGACGACATGGTTCGCCAGCTTGGAATCGCCGACAAGGAGATAGAGAACGAAACCCGGAAAGAGCAACTGGAGTTGGCTCGCCAGGAGAAGATCTATCGCGGTAGCGCCAATCCGCTCCACGTTCAAAACAAGACCGCGATTCTGGTTGACGACGGCATGGCCACCGGCTATTCAATGAGGGCGGCGGTTCGGGGTCTTCGGCAGCGGAATCCTCGCACAACCATAGTGGCGGTTCCCGTAGCTGCGCGGGAAGGCTGCCTGATGCTGGAGACCGAAGCCGACAAGGTGGTTTGCGTGGAGACTCCGCAGCCATTCCTCGCCGTTGGCCAATGGTATGAGGAGTTCCGCCAGGTGACAGACGATGAAATCAAGAACGACCTTTCTGCGAGGAAGCGATGACCGAGCAACCGAAGATACTCCAAACCGAGGCGGGTACGCTCGAGGCTGATCTCGGTATGCCCCAGAATCCGCAGGGAGTGATCCTGTTTGCCCACGGGAGCGGCAGCAGCCGGCACAGCCCGAGAAACCGTCAGGTAGCGGGAGCGATGCAACAGGCCGGCTTCGCCAGCTACCTGATGGATCTGCTGACCGATGAGAAGAGAAGCAAATCGATGCCAGGAGCGGGGAAATCCGCTTCGACATCGGGCTCCTTGCAGAAAGGGTGGGTAAAGGAGTGGAATGGCTTTCGCGGGAGTCCGAAACCCGAAGCTTCTCAACCGGCTGCTTTGGAGCCAGCACCGGCGCTGCGGCAGCCTTGATCGCCGCGGCCCAGCATCCGGAAGCGATTCGCGCCGTCGTCTCCCGCGGCGGCCGGCCCGATCTTGTCGGCGAGTCACTTCCCAAAACGCAGGCGCCAATGTTGCTCATTGTCGGCGGCGATGATGAGCCG
>CAYLSS010000006.1:0-17571 GCA_964385765.1 uncultured Solibacteraceae bacterium | reverse complement strand
CACCTGCTCGCCGGGATCGGTCCGCAGATCGTAGAGTTGCGGCTGCGGATCGCCCTCCACCCGAACAATCAGCTTCCAGTCATCGGTGCGGACGGACCCGAGGAACCAGCTCAGCACTCCGTAGGCTGCCGGAGGCTCACCCGTCTCCGCCACGGACCACAGCGGTGTCAGGTCGCGGCCAAAGCTCTTCGGATCGCCGGAGGTCATCCCAAACGACCGCGGCTGCGGAACTCCGGCGAGCGAAAGGAGCGTCGGCGCGATGTCCAGCAGCCGGACCTGATCGTCGACGATCGCCCCGGCCGGCACGCGGTCCGGATAGCGGAGGATCAATGGCGCCAGGAGCACCTCGTCATAAAGCGACTTGCGGTGGCCTTTGGCGCCATGCTCAAAAAACTCATCGCCGTGATCCGAGGTGACGGCGATTACCGTGTCATCGAAGATCTGCCGGCGCCGCAGGACCACGAACAGTTCTCCCAGATGCTGGTCGGTGTAACGGATTTCGCCATCGTATAGAGCAATGATGTGCTCGAGATCGCGAGGGTCCATCCTGGCATGGACCTCGCCGGAGCTTTCGAAGTTCTCGCCCGTTACCGAACCTTCGTAGTCGGGATCGAAGATCGTGTCATAGGGGCTGGGCGGGGCGTAGTCGTAGTGCACGTCCCACATGTGCAGAAAGATAAAGAACGGCCGGTCGCGACCGCGGCGGTCCCACTGGTCGAGCCAGCCGGCGGCGGCGGCGAGCAGCGCCGGTGAGGTGATTTTCCGGTGGGCGTTCCAGTTCAGCGGCATCGCGCTGTAATCGTCGAAATGGTCGAAGCCCTGCCGGTGGCCGTATTCGGCCTGCAGGTAGGGACCGGAAACGAAGGCGGCCGTCTCGTAGCCCGCGCCGCGGAGAACTTCGGCCAGAGTGACCGCCTCGGGGCGCAACCGGGTGAAGTCCCCGGTCACCTGGTGCTGGTGCGGAGGAAGACTCGTCAGCATGGTGACGTGGGAGGGCAGCGTCCACGAGGTCGGAGCAACGGCGGTCCGGAAGAGGACGCCTTCCCCGGCAAGGGCGTCGAGCGAGGGGCTCGTGGGCCGTTCATAGCCGTAGCAGTGAAGATGATCGGCGCGCAGCGAGTCGATCGAGACCAGCAGGATATTGGGCCGGCGTTCATCGGCTCGCGGCGCGGTCCCATTACGCGCCGTTGCCTGACCAAGGACGAGGCCGGTGATCGCGAAAATCAGCCCGGCTCCGGCACACACCGATGCCGCCCGGTGTGAAATCGCTGCGAACTCTTGAAGCCTCGAAACCGGCCACCACAGGATGATCCACAGCAGCAGGATGGTCCCCATTCCGATCCAGATGCCCACCAGGGATCCAGGCTGCCACAGTCCCGGTACCGCCATCTCACAGGCCAGATGCAGGACGATTGGCGATAGAAACAGCAGCCAGCCTCCAAGCAGCAGGAACCTGTTTGGTCCGCCTGCCCTCCAGAGCAGCGCCGGCGGCGCGATAACGAGCGCAAAAATCGACGCCAGCGCGATATTGAGCAAGGTCGCCGACCCCAGGAATGACGCCAGCTCGGAGAGGCTGTGGAATTCGTGGTAGCGCAGGAAGACAGGAGGCAGCCAAGCCAGGAGTTCTGATTCGAGCGCCATCCCGACAAGGTGAGCCAGCCAGCCGTAGCCCGCGTCGCTCGGTCGTCCGCCGTGATATCCGAGTATGAGAATGAACGAATCGACGAGCGCGACCACGGCGGCGGCAGCGGCACTCGTCAGGAACAGGAAACGCAGCCTATGCCACAAAGGGCGGTGTGGAGCCATCGACAACTCTTCAGCCTACCAGTTGTGTTTTAGTGTGGACTGACCGACTCACGATGTCTCTCGTCTGCGTCTGCTTGATTTACCGGACGCCATCAAGGGTGAAGCGCAGATGCACGAGGCCGCCCTCGGAGACCGCCACCTCCCGGTCGGCCGACACAGTGCCGGCATCGAGGCGAATCGTGTGCCGGCCAACAGGAAGTTCGACCTGAGCATTCGTAACCTGGTTAATGCGTTCGCCATCGACGAAAATCGCGGCTCCGCTCGGTTGGCTGCTGATCATCACAACCCCGGTGGCGGGCTTGAGATCGAAGGCGATTTCGAGGGGATCGCTGCCTGCCTGAAACGTTCGGCGCTCGGCGCGAAAACCGGCCAAATCAGCTCGAGCCACATACTCGCCTCGCGGCACGTCGAGCGCGCATGGCGCTGTGCAGGACTGATTCCTTCCCTCGACCGCAATTCGAGCCCCCGGTGGGTCACTAGTGAATCGAACCGCCAATGCCCGCGACGCCGGCGGGCTGGCTGGCGCCGGGACGGGGACCTGCGCGGTTTGCTCCGGCGTCGCCGGCTCTTCGAGAGTGCTCTGCTCCCCGGCTTCCCGAAGCGGAGGCTCGGGCGGAACCGGCGCTGGCACCGGCTCCGCCAGGTCGGGTTCCGGAGCCTCTTGACCCATTTGAGCAATGCCCGTTTCCCCGCCGCTCCGCGACGACTGGGAGAACCACCATCCGCCGGCCGCGATCATTGCCGCGCAGCCTGCCGCCGCAATCCACAGCCAGTTGGTTTTCCTGACCCCTTGTTCACCGCCGCTGGCGGGAGGCGGCGCGGCTTCCATCGGCTCGGGTGCGGGAGGCGATTCAGGCTCTGATGCGGGCGGCGACGCGGGGGGCTGCCTTTTCTACCGGGGCCGGCGGAGGCGCGGGAGGAACGGGGGGTAAGGCGACAACGCCGGTCTTCGACGGATCGGCGACGAAGATCTCTGTCTCATCGCTGGGAAGGCCTACGACAGTTTCGGCATCGTGGCCGGCAGCGGGCAAGCTGCTCATGATCGTCGTCGCCGCTTCCGATTGCTCTTCGTCTTTCTCCGCCGTTTCCTGTTGAGCCTCCAGTGCATTTGCAAGCTCTCCAGCAAACTCGCCGCAAGTGTGAAAGCGCTTGTCCGGATCCTTCGAAAGCGCTCGCATCAGCACCGCGTCGGTCTCCTTGCCGACCGAGCTGCGCAGGCTGCTCGGGACCGGCGGATCGGAGGTCACGATCTTCAACGCCACTGTCGTCGGCATCTCCCCCTCGAAGGGAGGGCGGCCGGTCAGGATCTCGTAGACCATCACGGCGAACGAGAACTGGTCCGACCGGCCGTCAACCGGTTCGCCTTTCACCTGTTCGGGTGACATGTACCGGGGCGTGCCCAACGCCGCTCCGGTCTGCGTGAGCGTCGATGAGCTGAGACGAGCGATGCCGAAGTCCATGATCTTGACCGCGCCGGAGTCGGAGATCATGATGTTGGCCGGCTTGATATCCCGGTGCACCACGCCGCGCGAGTGGGCGTAGTCCAGTCCCGCCGAAAGCTGGCGCAGCATATCCGGCACCGTGATCACCGATTCGATGACATCGTGGCGCAGCAGATCCAACAACGTCCGGCCGCTGACATACTCCATTGCAATGTAAGCGACGTCGTCAGTCTCATCCACGTCGTAGATGGTGACGATGCCCCGATGAGAAAGACGGCCGGCCGATTGCGCTTCACGGAACAGTCTGGCGCGAAGCTGCTCGACTTCGCTTCCAGACCCGTGTTCCGGAAGCCGTATGACCTTCACGGCGAGTTCCCGCCCAATGCGGGTGTCCTGAGCTCGATAAACTACTCCCATCGCCCCGCGGCCAAGCTCGGAGACGACTTTGTACCGCCCAATTTGTTCCATTAATCTATGGTCCCCCCCCCGGGGTTTCATGTTGGTAACTTGCTCCCTATTGCGCCATCAAGCTGAATTTCGCGCCTTCTTAGCCCTTAGTGACCAACGCCGGCCGCCTGACTCGTGATAACTCCGGCTTGATTAGTGGCTGGCGGCCTTCTCGCCAAAGAACTCCCTGATCAGCTTCAGCAGCAGTCCCAGCGAACCGAGTACGCCGATCAGATTCGGAAGAGCCATGAGGGCATTCAGGGTATCGGCGACATCCCACACCAAGTGCAGGCTGAAGATGGCGCCGATGTACACGAATGCCGTCCAGACCAGGCGATAAGGAACCGCGGCCCGCGCGCCGAATAGATAAGTCACCGCCGTCTCGCCATAGTAAGAGAATCCAAGCAGCGTCGAAAAAGCAAAGGAGACGACGGCGATAGTTACCGCGAAGTGTCCCCAACCGCCCGGAAGACCGATAGCGAAGGCCTCCGCCGACATCACCGCACCAGCTTCGCCCGAGCGCCACGCGCCGGTGGTAAGCACCAGCATGCCGGTCATCACGCAGATCACCATGCTGTCGATGAAAACCTCGAAGATGCCGTAAGTCGCCTGGCGAACCGGATGATCGGTCACCGCGGAGGAGTGAACCATCGGTGCGCTGCCAAGACCGGCCTCGTTCGAGAAAAGCCCTTTCTTGATGCCCTGGCTCATGGCCGACTTGACCGTGGCGCCGGCGAAACCGCCAATTGCCGCCTGCCCGTGGAAAGCCGAGTCAATCACCAGTTGTATGACGCCGGGAATCTCGGCGGCGAATCGGATAAGAATGATCAGGCACCCGATGAAGTAGACAATGCACATGAAGGGCACCAGAAACTGCGTGACTTCCGCAATCCGCTTGATGCCGCCGAGAATCACGAGGGCCACCAGCGCCGCCAGAACCGTGCCGGTGATCCAGTGGTCAATTCCGAAGCTGTTGTGGAGCGCTTCGGCGACCGAATTGGCCTGCACCATATTGCCGAGCCCGAACCCTGCAATTCCCGTCAGCAAGGCGAAGATCGAGCCGAGCCACGGCATCCTCAGCCCGTTTTTGAGAACGTACATCGCGCCGCCCCGCATCGTGCCTTCACTGTCGACTTCACGGTAATGAAGAGCGACCGCGATCTCGGCGAACTTCGTGCTCATCCCGAGCAGCCCTGAGACCATCAACCACACCAGCGCGCCCGGGCCACCAAGATAGATCGCCGTCGCCACCCCGGCGATGTTCCCCACACCGACCGTCGATGCAAGCGCGGTCGCGAGGGCCTGAAAGGGACGTACGGTTCCCTCGCCCAAGGCTCCGCTGAACAGCTTGCCCAGGACCTCCTGAAACGAGAATCCCAGTTTCCGAAACTGGATCCCGCCCGTAACAATGGTGAGCAAAAGGCCCGTCCCGAGAAGGACGAACATCATGACGTTCCAGACAATGCTGTTGACAGCGGCGTTGACCTGCGCGATAAGTTCCACGATCTAATCATTGTGCCCCATCGGAGAAACACGATGACGGTCGCCCGTGAGACCGGACAGGTTTCCAGCGCTCAGCAGGCATTCAGCCCACTCTAGCTGCCGCCGTATCGATCCAGCAGCGCCAGAATTCCGCTGAGCGGGATCCTGAGCCATGCTGGCCGGTTGGCCAACTCGTAGCGGCAGGAAGTAGTCCTCGCTTCGGTCGCCCTCCAGGGTCACCTGCACGGTGGAAACCAGCCAACTACGCGTTTTGTCCGGCAGTTCGAACCGCTCGGTCAGTCGGGCACTAGCAATCGGTGTGCCCTTGGAGGCGAACAGATCGTCATCCTATTACGGACATCATGCGGCAGACAGATCGCGGTCACCCCGAGATCGTGAATGTAGTCCAGTTTCTCAATCAGCCCCTGGAAATCGCCGTTGCCGTCGCCGTTGCCGTCGCGAAAAGCCTTGATATGCGTCTGGTAGACGATCGCGTCCTTGTACCAATTCGGATCCTGGTTCGTCACGCTCATTCCTCCTCCCTGGTTACGCTGCAAGTGGCATCAGGTCTGCTATCGCCTGCTGCACTCGGCGAGTTGTCCGTTCGTCGATTTCTGCCGCCGCTTTGGTCGCTCCCTCCATAGCCGCTGACGCGGCTTCGGCCGGGGTGATCTGGATGCGGCCCGACTTGGAAGCCTGGATCGCCTCCTTTACCGCTCCTCGGGCGGCTCTCCTGACGCTCCCCTTGTTTTCGGCCACCCCATGTACCAGCGCATGAGAGCTTTCTTTCAGCACCGTATCGACGTCGGCGCCAATCTGCTGCGCACCGTTCACCGCAGCCACGATTGCATTGCCCGCCTCGGCATTCCGAAACCGGTAGTACAATGCCAGATCAGCGCACAGAGTTAGAAAAGTAACGATATTCGCCCCGATGACCACCATGTCGGCCCGGTAAACGCCGTACTTGCCGTACTTCTCGTAGTTGGACTTCCATGGCATGCACTTGTTACCGTGGAAGTTGTGCTGCGAAAACAGGTTCAAAAGCGCGAAGAGAGACGGCCGGGAAGAATACCCGGCGAACTCGACATCGCCGCCGCTGCATCGGTAATCGTTTCTTCGGAAGACCCTGCCCATCCTGTCGAAAATGCGTTCGACGGCCAGCGCGGGCCAGGTTCGAGCTACTGGGCCGTGGCCGAAGATGGGGAGCAGACCCTGGTGCTGGCCTTCGATACGCCACAGAACCTCCGCCGCGTCCTTCTCGAGGTCGAGGAAAACGAAGTGGAACGCTGCCAGGAGGTTCAAATTCTGGCTTCGAGCGATGGCGAAAGCACTTATTTCGAGCTGGTGCGCCAGGAGTTCAATTTCAGCCCCACCGGCGCGACCTTCCAGCGCGAGGAGTGGCAGGTGAACGCCGATAGCGTCACGCATCTCCTGCTGCGGATCGTTCCCGACAAACAGGGAAGGCCATCCCGCGCCAAGCTGACGGCCCTCAGCTTCTCGTAGCCCTCCACTGCGCGGAGGAGCACGATCTCTTGGCAACAAAAGCCGGCCCGAAGCACTCGTTTTGAGAGCGCTTTTTGCTGTGCCGCGTCGGCTTTCGCGCCGGCATTGATCCTTTTCTGGTGTTTCGCGTAGGGGCCGGCAAGAGACCGGATTCCCGCATTGTTTGTTTGAGCATACTATTAATTGCGGCACAATAGACGTAATTGGTCTTCTGCCGCCCGCGTCGAAGCTGTTGAGGTCCTCTATGCCAACTGCCTTCCGCCACCCGCTTTACGCCATTTCGCTGTGTATCGCCCTGTTCGGACTCGCCGCGCCGGCCGGCGCGCAGTCGCTGAACCTGGTTTCCGGGGACGGGCAAATTGTCATTGAGCAGTTCCTGTCCACCGCGCCTCTGGTGGTGCAGGCTTTGGACGGCGACGGCCAGCCGTTGGAAGGCGTGGAGATCTCGTGGGCTGTGACGCTCGGCGATGGCGGGCTGGTCGCTGTCCAGGAACAGACTGATGACGGGGGGGTGGCCAGCGCCCACTACTCGGCCACCTTCTTTGAGCTGGGAAAATCGATCAAGCCCATCGAGGTCACCGCTTCCTCTGTCCTCGGTTCGGTCACCTTCCAACTGACAGCGGCCATCGTCCGGCTACCCGACGGAAGTCCCGCCGCACCGCCGCTCGTGCAGTTGTTGGAGCCGTCGATTGTCGATCCGCCACTCGCCGGCGAGGCGGGACAGACGCTGCCCGGAGCGGTCCGCGCTCGGGTGACAGTGCAAAGCGGGATTCAGACCGGCGAACCGGTGCCCAACGTCGGCCTGCGTATCATCAGCGCCAACGACATCAATGAATCCGTGCCGGTCGCCTGCGAGGGTCCCAACGGCGTGGTTTTCAGCGGTGCTGACGGCGTTGCAATCTGCAACCTGGTTCTGGGACAGGAGACGGGTGAGCTTCGACTGGCCGCCTATGTGGGAGAGCAGGCGATTACCCCTGCCTTCCGTGTGAATATCTCGAGCGGCGGAGGCGGGCAACCGGGTGACCTGACCATCACCAGCGGTCCGGCACTGCCCTCGGCCCGGGTAGGCTCCCCCTATGCGGTCACATTGGCGGCAACCGGCGGAGAGCCGCCCTATCGCTGGTCAGTGGCCGGGACCCTTCCGGCTGGCTTGAACCTCGATCCCAATACTGGCGTCATCAGCGGCACGCCCTCCACGGCGACCACCACCCAGTTCACCGTAACGGTGACCGATGAC
This sequence comes from uncultured Solibacteraceae bacterium, assembly GCA_964385765.1. Classification (GTDB taxonomy): domain Bacteria; phylum Acidobacteriota; class Terriglobia; order Bryobacterales; family Bryobacteraceae; genus CAWELS01. The sequence goes on along the minus strand of CAYLSS010000006.1, from coordinate 9,654 downwards.
GCCGATACGATGGCCTCGCGGGTCCTTTCATTGACCATCGTGGCCAACACTCCCCCGCCAACCGACCTCACCATCACCACAACCGCGTTTCCTCAAGGTGTGATCAACGAACCCTATTTCGCCGCCGCGAGCACTGGCGGAGGCTGCATCTCGCCGTTTAACCCGGCGCAACTCAGCATCGCGACAGGCGCACTGCCGCCGGGACTCAATCTTGCCGGCAGCTCAATTCAGGGGACCCCGACGACGACGGGCAACTTCCAGTTCACCCTGCAGGCCACCGACGTCTGCTCCGGCCAGACGCAGCGCACCTTTGTTCTGACAATCACCGGCGACGGGGGCGGAGGAGAACTGGACGAACCGATCACCGCCGCGCCGGATTCGATGAGTTTTGCCATCACCGCCGGCGAGGACGCCGCGCCGCCACAGGGCCTGCTGCTCACGGCGGGCCAGGCCGAGAGCTTCTCTGTCACGGTGTCCACGGTGTCGGGCGGAGACTGGCTGGAGGTGAATCCGGCCGCCGGTATCACGCCGGCGAACGTGACAGTCGGAGTCGAGGAAACCGTCGCCCTCGCGCCCGGGACCTACCAGGGCGAGGTCATAATTGTGCCGGACCAACCGGGAGTGGCCGTGACGCGCGTGGCGGTGACGCTTGAGGTAGCCGGCCCGCCGGAGCTTTCTGTATCGCCCAGTATTCTCCACTTCGCCATGGAACGAGGCGCGCCGCCGCCGGTCCAGCAAGCCCTTACCGTCTCGAGCACCGGCGCCCAGCTTCCGTTCCAGGTCACGGTCGACACGGAAACAGGCGGGCAGTGGCTCTTCGCCACCGCGGTGACGAACGCGACCCCGGGTAACGTATTCATAGCTGTCAACCCCATCGGCCTGACCGAAGGCGCCTACGACGGAACCGTGACGGTCACCCGGACCGACGCGGTTGAAGAGTCGGTCAGCATTCCGGTTACGCTGGTGGTCCCGCAGCCGCGGCCCGGCGTCGGTTCAGTCACCAACGGCGCCAGCTTCCTCGTCGGATCGATCGCGCCCGGCCAGGTCATCACCATCTTCGGCGCTAACCTGGGCCCGGAAGAGTTGGTCCCATTGCGAATTACCTCTGGCGGCCGTGTGGCTGATGAGCTCGCCGGAACCCGGGTCTTGTTCGACAACATACCCGGGCCCATCCTGCACACCTCCGCCGGGCAGGTAAGCGCCATTGTCCCCTATGCGATGGCCGGGCGCGGAGCCGTGCGGGTAGTGGTCAAGTACAAAGGTCTGGAATCGGTGTCGCTCGCTCTGCAGGTAGCGCCGGCGGCGCCGGGCATCTTTGTCCTGAATGAAGCCGGCCAAGGCGCCATCCTCAACCAGAACGGATCAGTGAACGGCGCCGAAAACCCGGCCGGCCCCGGCGACATCGTCAGCATCTTCGCCACTGGCGAGGGCGTAGTGGATACCCCGGTCTTCGACGGAGAGCTCGTCATGGCCGCCTCGGTCGACGAACTGCCGCGTCCCGTGCTCCCAGTTCGCCTATTCATCGACGGCGTCGAAGTCGACGTCACCTACGCCGGCTCCGCTCCCACCCTGCCGGCCGGGGTGCTCCAGGTCAACGGAAAGATACCGGAGAACCTCGCTCCCGGCCCGCATGAGGTAGTAATCCAGGTCGGAGATTTCTTCAGTCAGGGCGGGGTCACAGTAGCCGTGGAATAGCAGGCCTCGCGCGCTGAGGCACGAGCGGGAGCAGCGCTCGCGCGTCTTTGAGCGGTCGCTTCCTCCTGTTGGCGCCATCGACTCGCAGCCGCATTTCGTTGCGAAGTCCCCCAGGTCCGACGTGGAGCGAACCGCCAGGTTTGGATGCCGCCGATTTCCCCCCGATGCCCGCAACCTGCCGCCGCATGCCGTACCATTCCCGGTTGGTAGGGGCGCCCAGCAACCTGCCAGATAGTGAACGTGCGCGATCCCGCGTCACTCAGCCATGAAGCAGTGCTTCGCCCTGCCGGCGGCGCGCTCCCGAACAGGCCGCGTCCCGTCAGGACGAAGCCAGTACTCGCGCTGCCGCCGGAACGGCAACAGCAGCGCGCTCCCGATGCGGTTGTCTTCTGGTTGCAGGTACGCCGGAACCCCGACCACCACCTCCGACTGCGGAATATCCAACTGTATGCTGCGGTGCAGCCGGTCCCACCAGGAGAAAACCACCGAATAGTTCGAGTTCGCTTCCCTCTCGATGATGGAATGGTGAACCCCGTGCATCCGCGGCGTCACGAGAATCTTGTTCAACATCCGCTCCAGCCGAATGGGCAGCCTCAGGTTGCTGTGATGGAAGAGTGTGTTGAGCTGGAACACCAGCTCATACAGGAAGTAGGTGACTGCCGGAATGCCGAGCACCACTACCTGGAGGGCTCGGAATCCCGTGGACAGGAGGATCTCTCCGACATGAAATCGAAAAGCGGTCGATACGTCCAGATCCGGATCGATGTGATGAACGTTGTGAAACCGCCACAGGAACCGGACCCGGTGGTTCGCCAGGTGCCAATAGTAGAACGAAAGGTCCATTAAGCAAAACCCGGCGACTATGCTGGCCGCCGGCCCCAGCGGCAAGAGATGCAGCAGGCCGAATGGCTGTTCGGAGCTCCAGTCAATCAGCCTCAGCGCAACCGGCGTGACGACAAAGGCCCCAACCACGAAAGCCGCCGCCGCCAGCATAATGTTGACCAGAAAGCGCGCGACGAATCCCGCCTTGCGACAACGCAGCGGAAAGCGATGCTCCAGACCGAGCAGCAACGCAACCCCCCCACCCAGGACGACAAAGATCCCAATACCCCACGCCGGATAGGACACTCACGATAATATCGAAGCCCCGGAACGAGCGGGCCGAGAGGCTTGGAGTTCTCGGTAATGGCGCCGGACGTCGCACATCCCCGAAGATCTGGAAGCTCTGCCCGCCGAGACGTGATCGAGACCATCCGCCACTTCGGCAAACGCAACAAGCTGTTCAAAATCCGCGCGCGGAGCGTCGAGATGCCGATAGGCCCCGTGCAAGGTGATCCGGGAACTCCGGCGCCTCGACAACAACTGCCTGGCAGGAATGATCTCTATCGGCCAAAGCCGCCACCGCCTTTCCATTCCGGGCGGCAGAGTGCGGATCACGGAGACTTCATTGGCCTGAACTGCGAGCAATACGATCGCCGAGCCAGCGAAGTGACTGTGGTTACCACCTCGAGGCCGAATCGGCGCTTACAATGGCGGTGGCAGCATGTTAGCCATCTGTACTCTTCTGTTTATGCTAGCCGGTTCCGTGCCGGCCCTGGCGCAGGCGAACAACGCCGGTTCGCTGGACTACCACGCAAATCTCCGCAGCCGGCTGGAGATCTGGAACTGGTTCCAGGGCGAGGCGAACGGCGACTACGCGTTTGTCGGGTCCCACTACCGCTTCAGCGCCGGTCATAACGGCCGGATGGCCGACTGGAAGCTGGACTTCGCCGTGCCCTTCCTGCTCGGCTTGCCCGACAACGCCTCCGCTCCGCCGCCGCAGGGCGGGCTAGGCCTGGGGTCGAACTACTTCGGCGCCAACCAGCGCGACCGCAACCCCGCGATGGTGTTTCCCAAGCAGGCCTTCGTAAGTTTGCACGGGTTCGGCCCCGACCAATCCCACAGCCTGAAGCTGGGCCGATTCGATTTTAACGAGGGCTCCGAGGTGACGCCGAACAACGCGACCCTGGCCGCGGTAAAGCGAACCCGGATCCAGCAGCGGCTGATCGGCAGCTTCGGGTGGAGCCATGTCGGCCGCAGCTATAACGGCTTCGTTTATGCGTATGACCGGCCGTCGGCCAACGTGACCGTGGCGGCGGCGATTCCCGGACGCGGCGTCTTTCAGGTGGACGGCTGGGGCTTCACCAAGACCGGCTTCGGGTACGCGGCGCTCACCTTGCCGTTCCGGGACACTGCCGAAGTACGGTTCTTCGGGATCTACTACCAGGACTGGCGCCCGCTCGCCAAGACCGACAACCGGCCGGTGGAGATCCGCGGGAACGACCGCGGCAACCTGCGGCTATGGACTGGAGGCGGCCATCTGATCGCGGCCCATCAAAGCTCGGCGGGCACGATGGACTTTCTGACCTGGTTCGCGGGGCAGACGGGTGACTGGGCCAACCAGGAGCATTCCGGCCTCGCGTACGCCGTCGAGGGAGGTTTTCAACCGAAGGTCCTGCCCTCTCTGAAGCCGTGGATCCGCGCCGGCGTCTTTCAGAGCACCGGCGACGGCAATCCAAACGACGACGAGCACCGGACCTTCTTCCAGATCCTGCCCACGCCGCGCATCTACGCCCGCTTTCCGTTCTTCAACCTGATGAATCTGGAGGACTACTTCGCCGAGCTCATCCTGCGGCCGCACGCCAAGGTGCTCCTCCGTGCCGACGTGCGCAGTCTCCAGCTCAGCCAGAGCAAAGACCTGTGGTACGCTGGCGGCGGCGCCTTCAACCCGTGGGTGTTCGGCTACGCCGGCCGTCCAAGTTTCGGCGGTAAGGGCCTAGCGACGCTGTTCGACCTCAGTGTCGACGTCAAGGCGAGCGGCAACTTGACGCTCAGCGGCTACTACGCCTTCGCCCGCGGCAAGAGCGTCATGCGGAACATTTACCCGGACGGGCCGAACGCCCACTTTGGCTATCTGGAGCTGAGTTACGGGTTCTAGGGTCGGACGCGGGCGCTGCCAGCGACGCGGTCGCGGAAGTAGTCGATCGAGAAGCGTCCCCGGCCCTAGCGCGGTTATAGTGTCGATCACGAAAGTGATCGCAGGCATGGCAGAAATGCCGAGGCGCCCCTCGCTCGTAGACCAGGCATTCATGTTTTTCCGTGTAGCCGTAAATCGGTGACATAGCTCGTCCGACGTTGCGAGCGGATGTACGAGCGTCGTCGACACTCACTAGAGGTAGTGGACAGTGGGGGCGGAATTGGGCAGCTCGGTCCAGAAGAGAAACAGAGCAGCGAATCAAACGGCGCCAATCACGACGGCAACGAAGCTCACGATGAGGGTCAGAACGAAAATGCTGGTCGTTGCCAGCAGAATCACGCGCACCCAGGAAGCCGCCGGGTGCAATCTGGTCGGGTCGCCGAGGGTCGCGCCGATGATGCAGCAGAGGTGAAGTACGAGTCCCGGGACGATGAAGGCAAGATATCCCACCACGACCAGGACAAACCAGGCGAAGCCGTTGAAGAGGCTTCCCTTGTACATCTGGCCGGCGCCCGGCAGGATCAGGCTCAGGCTGGCGGCGGTCGCCGGATTCCAGACGTATCGTGGCCTGGCCCGCTCGGCCGCCTGCTCGCATTCGATCCGGCGCCGGATTTCATAGCGAGCGCGTTCTTCCTCTTCGATCTTCTTCAGCCGCTCCGCGTCCACCATGGTTCACTCTCCGCCCGCGAAGACAAGAGACTCGCCCGTGCGCTTCGGAGGGACTGGCGGGCGTCTCCGAAGCTTCCCATCACAGAACCAGCGGAACGGCTCCTCCGCTGAACCGCGGGCCAACCGCCACCTGTCGGAAAGACAATTGACGTTCCCGACACTGGCGCGGCGGAACGACAAGCTCCTCCACCTGGTGACGGCTGTGCTTCCACTATCCGACGAGTTTCCCCCTCTCGTCAATACGGGAGCCTGGGACCCGCCAGCTCCCGAAAGGACGATGGACATTTTCGGGACGCCATCAAGCGCGGCGGGATGACGCCGCTCCCCCGCCGGGTGGCGGATCCAGGTCCAATATCTCTCCGGTTGCAGCGCTGGGTCAAGCTTGGGGATGTGTGAGGCGGCTCTATCTGCTGGAAGGACGATCAACATTCCCGGCACTCGCGAAGAAAACTGGCCATCTCCTCCTCTTGGTGGCGCCGCCGGCTGTCACCTGCCGGAAAGACGATTGACGTTCCCGGCTCCCACCCGACGCGGGGCGAGAATCAGGCTGAGGGGTGCGGAGCGCTCTCTCGCTCAGGGCGCCGCGCGATGGTGCAAAAGATGCCGGACCCTCGGCGCGCCCAACTAGGTTGATCGCTGAAAATTCCTCGACGAGGAGCACGTCGCCAGACCTGCCACACGGGAGCAGCAGGGAGGCGCGGATAAAGCAGTGCCTCCGATCCTTCGGGGCACTGCTCGATTAGGGTGATCCGCACAGCTAGGGCGCACTCATGATGCTCGAGCCCAAGGAGGTCAAGCTGTCCGGCGTTTCATGCGCACGGCCACCAGCGCCAGCCCAATTCCCACTAGCACCACCGTTGCTGGTTCTGGTATCTCGCCGCCCACACCGTCGCCGTTAGGCCGGGCGACGAAGTTCAGTGTGTCCATCAAGCCGGGATCCCCCGCAGTTAGGCCCAAACCGATATTGCTTACTGTATTCAGGCCGCCGAACAGGAAGATGTGGCCGTAGACCGGCGCCTGGTTCGATGTGAACATCAACTGGAAATTTCCACCATTCGGCTCCAGGTCATCCAAGGATTCGAATTTCACCGCCCCGGCGATGCCGTCATTGTTACCGTACTCTTGTTCGCCTACGATGCCGGTGGAATTACTGTCGCTGTTCAAGTTGATCTGCGTCACACAGTTCGGATCGGCCAGGGTGTCGTTGTCGAAGTCGATGCAGGCGTCGCTGATGTCGAGCGTGATATGGCTAATGTCGGGTGAGGTGAAACCGCTGAACGTGTAGGTATACACCCAGTTGGAGCCGCTCGGTGCGATCGTCCAGCCCAGCTCAAATCCTGAAGACCAACCCGCGCCGGTCGCTGTGAGTCCGCCAATGGAACCGTTCGGGGCGCCCAGGTCCCGGGTGCCCGTTAATTCCCCGATAGCGGAAGTCCCATAAACTATGGCGGCTTTTGCTATTGAAGTGCTTCCAACCAGCAGAAGCGCGCAGACCAATACCCTCATCTCTCCTCCTCCGTTTCCCGGCTCTGTCCCTCACTCCGGTTCGATGATAGACACGAACGGACCAAGGTCGCAACCGAGAAGTATCCTTTAACATTAAGGGAGGCCACGTCGAAAAGCAAGAAAAAAAACGCTAACAATGTGATGAATGGTTAGAGCTCAGAGCCAGATGACTTCCGCTGGCTCAATTGCGCGGAATGAGTCAGCCTGGCCCCAAAAACCGCTCCGGGTCGGCAATCGGAGGAAGCGGCGCTACGATACCGACCAGCCCCCATCGATAGTGACAACCTGACCGGTAATATGTCTCGACTCGTCGCTCAGCAGGAACAAGGCGGCTCGCGCGACGTCGCCGGCATCGAGGATCCCGTTCGACAGCGGCTGCTGCTTTTCCCGCATAAAGCGCATGATCTCGTCGTCCGACTGCGCCCGGCGGCTCGTCGGCGTGGTCACCAGTCCCGGAGCGATGACGTTGACGCGGATCTTGTGCACCATGTAGTAGGCGGCCATCCCCTTCGTCATCGACACGATCGCGCCCTTGGCGGCGGCATAGGCGTGGGTCGCGAAGTAGTCGCGCTGCGGGTGGAAGGCGGTCACGCTGCCCATGTTGAGGATCGTGCCCCTGAGTCCTGCCGGCCCGGGCGCCTGCGACAGCATCTGGTTGAGTACCCGCCTCGTAAGCAGGAACATGGACTTGAGGTTGACGTCGAGGGTCACGTCCCAACCCTCTTCAGTGCACTCGTGCAGAGGGCCGTCCCCGAAGCGGCGGCCGGAGATTCCGGCCACATTGAACAGCGCGTCAATGCGATCGCAACTCTCGAGGCAGGCATGTACCGCGCGCCCCGCTGCGCGGGCATCGGTGAGGTCGGCCGCTGCATAGCCGGCTCTGCCGCCTTCGCCTCGGATCCTGTCCACCAGCGACACACATTCGTCCTCGACGAGCGAGATGATGAACACTCGTGCTCCCGCTCCCGCCGCGAGCACCGCTGTCGCGGCCGCGATACCGCTCGCCCCGGAGATGACGACGGTCCGGCCGGCAAATGTCGGCTCAGGCATAGAGATGTTGAAGGCTCTTGCGGTAGGCTTCGTAGAACTGCTCCAACTGCTCCGCAGCGTTGGCGTCGGAGACGAGCTGGTGGCTGGGAAGCATCACCGGCTTGTGGCCGCGCTTCACAAGCCGGTCCGCCGTCTCGCAGCGCAGCATGTTGATGATCATTGCGCCGGTGACGGTGGACGCCGGACCGGTCGGCCAATCGAGCCCCTCGATCTCGAGAATGCAGTCGCCTTTCGGACATTGGTTGTCGATGACGACATCAGCCACATCGATCAGCTTCTTGCCCGACGAGTGGGCGGCCGGAACGCTCTCGGAATGGGCCCGGGCGCAGATGCCAATCACCGGAAGCCCGCGATCCCTGGCCCCCATGGCCATCTCGACAATCACCGGCCGGATGCCGGAAGTCGAAATCACGATGAACGCGTCGTTGGGACCGTACTCGAAGCCCTTGAGGATCTCCTCGGCAAGCCCCTCGTACTTCTCAAGGTAGAGCGGCGCGCGGAGACCATTGCTGCCGATGATGTCGGCGTGATTGGAAAGCGCTTCCACCACCAGCGCGAAGAAGCCGACATAACAGCCCTGCCGCGGGGTCATCTCCTCGGCCATCATCCTGGAATGACCGTTGCCGAACAGGAAGACAAGGCCTCCGTTGGCGATCGATTCGGTGCAGATCTCGGCGGCACGGTCAATGTTATCGAGCTGCGTTGCGCGCAGCCGCTTCAGAAGTTCGAGGGTCTTTTCGTAGTAGTCGAGGGCGGTTTGCATGGAAACTTCTCAGAGTAGCAAAGCAGGACTCAGTCGGTTCTCCCGATCCGGTAGCAGGCCATCTCACGGGTATTGCGGACCAGCAGACGGCCATCGGCGATGGCGGGTGTGTTCCAGGTCTTGCCGTCCACGGCCCCGAACCGCGCCACCTCCTGGTGCGACTCGGGCGTCGCCCGGACCAGTACGACGTCGCCGCGCTCGGTGGTTACAATCAGGTGGCCGCTGGCGAGCAGAACTTGGCCGTAGCCGTAGCGCCCGCCCTTCCACTGGAGTTCGCCGGTGGCGGCGTCAATGCAGGCGAGAATCGCCTCGTCGAGGCCGTAGATGTAGCCTTCGTGGAACACCGAACTGGAGAATTTGTTCTTCAGGCGGTTGGTTTCCCAGACCTCGGTCGCCTGGAAACCGTCGCTGGCGCGCTCCACTTTGACGAGCGCAGCGCCATGACCGTAGCCGGAGGACAGGACGAAAGTGTGGGGCCCCGTCAGAACCGGCTGGGCGGCGTTGACGTCGTAGCTGGTCTGCCAGGGATAGTCCCACAAAAGCGTCCCGTCTTCCACGGTGAGTCCCATTGCCCGGGCGGCGCTCACCACGAGGATCTGTCGCTGGCCGGCCAGCGTCACAAGCATCGGGGAGGTATAGGCCTGTTTGTCGTCGAGCACCTTCCAAATGGGCTCGCCCGTGTCCTTGTGGTATGCCACCACCGATGCTCCGCGGCCGCCCGGCAGGACGATCAGCTTCTCCCGGACAATCAGCGGCGAAGCTGACATCGCCCAGTTCAGATTGGAAGCTCCATTGTCCCGGAGGATGTTCTTGCGCCAGACCGTTGTCCCATCGTCTGCCTCGATGACCCGCAGCTCGCCTTCCGCGCCGAGGGCGTAGACTCGACCATCGTGCCAGGTAGGCGTAGCGCGAGGTCCCGGCCCGCCCATGGCCTCCTGGAAATGCGCGTCCCAGG
>CAYLSS010000005.1:15583-17601 GCA_964385765.1 uncultured Solibacteraceae bacterium | reverse complement strand
GGGGCGAGGGTGACCACGCCCGCGCCGGCGTGCAGCGTCGCCGCCGGATCAATCGCCAGGTCGTCGCCGGTCAATTGCAGCGGCGCATCAGCCGCCTGCGTGTCCACCTGCGCGCCGGTCATCGAGTAGCGCGCGGCGCGCCCGCCGGTCGGCGAAGCGCGCCGCGCCACGGCCGGTTCAGCTCCGGTCGGTGAACTGAAGCGCCAGCAATTGTTGCAGATTTGCGTCAATCCGTTCCAGAATCGACCGCAGGTCCGGCGGAAAAGCGGCCGGTGAGGCGCCTTCCGCCTGGTTGAACTCAGACGGCTTATCCTTCCGGTAGACGATCACCTTCATCGGATGGCCGAGATAGAGCGCTTCCTTCGGATCGAGCGGCCGGCACGGAACTGGCACCTCGGGCCGCGGGTCTTTGATTCCGGTGTCCGGCGGCTCCAGCATCCAGATCGGCTGGCCGTTATCCTCGAAGCCCCAACGACCGGGATATCCGACCCCGTTCCGGTACTTCCGCTGCAACAGCAAAGCCGCGCTATAGTAGCTCCCGCCGATGCGCAGCACCCAGATGCGACGCTGCTCGCCACGCCAATCTACCCGGAACTGCACACCGTCAAAGGTATTCTCGACCACTGAGACAGCGCCTAACTCGCCTGCCAATTGCTCGGCTTCGATCCGATAGCAGAGCATCCTGGCGTTAAATGTGCTCTCGCCTCCGTCGGGATTGATGATCACCGCTGGAGTCGGGCTTACGACGTATGCTGGATAAATGTAGTCGCCAGGCAGGTTCGGTGTGGAAGCTTCCCGAACAGTGAGCCGCATTTTTTTGAACGTCCGGCTGCTGTAGTCGAAGTAATCGTACTCGACGTGAGTGTTGTCGGGATCAGAGACCCCTTTCAGTACGGATGTATCAGCCCAGGGTTTTCTGGGCCTCGTGTTGTCGAACGGCGGCGCCTGTTCCTTAAACGCCCGCTCCCAGGAAGCCCGGTCGTGGTAGTCGAACAAGCGCAGTTCTTTGATGTCGTAGTATGGCTCATCCGGTAGAGCCAGTTGTTTCGGTTCGATGGTATATGGCACGTTTGTTGATTGCTCCTTCGTCCTCAGTGGAAACCCGCTGAGCAAGTGTTCGAGCGGTTTCCTGTGTTTCCCATGGCCCCGAAAGCCGATTAGGCGGCCTGTCGCGAGCGAGTGGGAGAGCGCGATGGGTAGAGGAGTTGTCCGCTGAATCCTCACAGGAAGACGGAACCCGTCTACGCCATGTCGTCCAAACGACGACATTTCGCCAGTAGAATACAAGACCGGCTTGTGAGATGGGCTGGCAGGTGACCCTTAAGTCATTCACGAATAAGGCAGATAACCCGGTGGTTACAACTTGTGATTGGCGATTTTCGCGCGGGACCGTAGAAATGCTGAAACTTCGGTGAGTCATGGAGCGTCAGACAACTAATCGCCGCCCGACGTGGACCTGGAAAACCCGGAAAGGGAGCTCCGATCACAACTTCGACGTCCTAAGGGTGGACGAAGGAGGGAGCGACCATGCGCAAGAGCGCAATTTTGCCCGCCTGGGGGCGTATTCTTCAGGGATATAAGCCTTTTCTTTCCGTAGAGATCACTAAGGAATGCCCGCTGCGGTGCCCGGGCTGCTACGCCTACGAAGCTGTTCATCTGAACAGCGAGTCTACCATCCGGGACCTATCTGATCGCAAAGGCCAGGAACTCGTGGATGGCGTGGTTGAATTGGCCGAGGAACACCGGCCTCTTCATATATCGATCGTTGGTGGGGAGCCTTTGGTTCGGTACCGGGAGTTGACTGAACTGATTCCCCGGCTTGACCGGATGGGGATCGAGGTCCAGCTTGTGACGAGCGCCGTGCGGAGGATCCCGGTGGAATGGGCGAGCTTCCACAACCTCCACTTGGTGGTCTCGATTGACGGCCTTCAGCCGGAGCACGATAAGCGGCGGGCGCCGGCGACATATGATCGCATCCTGCGGCACATCGAGGGGCATGGGGTGATTGTTCATTGCAC
>CAYLSS010000005.1:7931-15573 GCA_964385765.1 uncultured Solibacteraceae bacterium | reverse complement strand
CGCCACGTACCCGCGCCCTGCTCCCGGTCGATCTGCACGGTCACCCGGCAGATGCTCGCCGGAGAAGACTATCTCGCGGAGTTTGCAGAGTATTGGTCTGCGCAGTCGACCGTGCGGCGAATCTGGTTCAGTCTCTTTACCCCGCAGGAGGGGGACGATTCCGAGGAACGTTTGCGGGATTCCGACCGCGAAGAGGTGCTCGCGCGCCTGACGGCCCTTGCCCCCAAATTTCCGAAGGTCCATCTGCCAGACTTAGTGCTGAAGGGATACAAGGAGCCGCCGGCATCGCCGGAGGAATGCATTTTCGCCCAGACCACGGCTTGCGTCTCGGCCGACCTTTCCACGCGCGTCACGCCCTGCCAGTTTGGCGGGAAGCCTGTGTGCTCTGAGTGTGGCTGCGTGGCATCGGCGGGGTTGGCCGCGATTGGAAGGTACAAGCTGGCGGGCCTGGTGAAGCTCGGAGACATGTTTCGGGTATCGAGGAAACTTGGCGAGGCATATCGCCGCCGGACCCGGAGCCGGCCGGTTGAGGAAACTCCAGAAGCTGGGGCTCCTGATGTCGCTCTTCCTGTGATAAAGTAGAAGTGGCTGTTGAGATTCCCTCCTATTGTTTGAACCCCCTGTAGCATCGGCAATTAAACTGATGAAGGGCCCGGATCTCAATCAATGTGACAGGAGGCCTCAGCGCTAGAAAGAACGAGGAAACATGAAGGAACAAGGTACGGTTAAGTGGTTTAACGCGGACAAGGGCTACGGGTTCATCCAGCGCGACAGCGGCGACGATGTGTTTGTGCACTACAGTGCCATCCAGGGCGAAGGCTACCGGTCGTTGGAAGAGGGTTCTCGGGTCTCGTTTGTCGTTGAATCCGGGCCAAAAGGGTTGCAGGCTGCCGAAGTTGAACTCAGCTAGCAGCACAAACAGCAACCAGCAACAAAAAACTTAAGAGAAAAAGGCCCCGGGCGGGCGCACGTGTTGTGCCGCGTTCTCGGGGCCTTTTGTATTCTGCAGGCGGAAACCCACACCGCCGGTTCCTGGTTCTGGCGGTGGCCAAGACTCTGCCTCTATCATGGGTTCATGAGGATGTTTGCTCTTTTGCTGGGTTTAGTGATTGCCGGTCTGCCTGGGTTCGCGGAATCGGCTGGAGGCGTCCAATGGACTACTCCCGAGGGCTGGGTTGATCAGGGATCGCGCCCGATGCGCGCCGCTACTTACGAGGTGAAGGACGCCGAGTGCGCCGTATACTACTTCGGCCCTGGACAAGGAGGAGGCGTAGACGCCAATGTGGAGCGGTGGCTGGGACAGTTTGAGGCCGAGGGATCGCCGAAAATCGAGAAGCGGACGATTCATGGGCTGGCAGTCACCACGGTTGACGTACACGGGACATATCTCGGGGCAGGCGGCCCGATGGCTACCGGAAAGATCCGCAAGCCGGACTATCGGATGCTGGCGGCGGTAGTGGAAGCCGCTAAGGGGAATGTGTTCTTCAAGTTCACGGGTCCGGAGGAAACGATTGACGAGGAGCAGGAGAGGTTCCACGCCATGCTCGAATCGTTGAACCGGCCTCTTCTTCCCGATAACCGCTGACAGTCCGGTGCCCATGCCGGTCACGACGCTCGTTCTGTGGCAATCGGGACGCCCTTGCGACCGCTTGCGTCTCCGAAGTTACGGGCGATAGACTAGCAATCACTCCCGCACTCTGGAACTTCCTATGAGAAATAATTCCCGCCGCGATTTTCTGGCTTCGATGCCTGCTTTGGCCCTGTTTCGTCCTGGATGGACCGTTCCCCAACTCATTCTCCACAACGGACGGATACACACGATTGATCGGAACCAGCCGCGGGCCAGCGCTGTCGCGATTGCCAACGGACGCTTTTTGGCCGTCGGCAGCGACGATGATGTCCTTGCACTGTCGACGGGCGGAACCAAGAAGATCGATCTTGAAGGCAAGACGGTCGTGCCCGGATTCATCGATGCCCATACGCACCCCCTTTACGCTGGAATCCGGCATCTGCGGTGGGTGGATTGCGACCTGAGGTCGATCAGCGCCATCCAGGACGCCATTCGGGAACGCGCCCGGCAGACCCCGCCTGGCGAGTGGGTGGTGGGGTTCAAGTACGATGACACCAAGACTTCAGAGCGGCGAAAGCTGACCCGGAAGGATCTCAACGAGGCGGTTCCTGATCGTCCCGTCTTCATCCAGCATCGCGGCGGGCACACGGCCTACGTGAACTCGGCCGCCTACGAAGCCGCCGGCATCGAGGAAAATACGCCAGATCCTCCAGGTGGGCGATTCGAACGGGGCCCGGACGGGCGGCTCAATGGAGGGTTGGCGGAGACGGCGACCGATCCGTTTTGGGACAAGATTCCGACCGACTACACACGCGACGAATACCGGCAAGGAGTCAAGCTGATTGGTGAGATGATGACGCGGGCGGGAGTGACATCGGCAACCGATGCCGGGGGCTCGCCGGTGGATCTGCGCGCTTATCAGGATGCCCGGGACAGCGGCGATCTCCGGCTCCGCGTGTACTGCTTCATCGTGGAGAAGTCGCTGGACGAGATGATCGCTGCCGGCGTGCGCACCGGTCTGGGCGACGAGTGGGTCAAGGTGGGCGCCGTCAAGCTCGTGTGCGACGGCTCCATCTCCGAACGCACGGCTCGGCTGTCCGAGCCCTACGTGGGTCGGCCCGATGATTTCGGGATTTTGGTGACCGAGGAGGATCAACTCTACGAGCAGGCCCGGCGCGCCCACTTGGCGGACTGGCAGATCGGGACCCACGCCAACGGCGATGTCGCGATCGACATCACGCTGCGTATCTACGATCGGCTGCAGCAGGAGCATCCGCGGCGGGATCCTCGATTCCGGCTGGAACATTGCACCGTGATCGATGATTCGCTGGTCGCCCGCATCAAAGCGCTGGACGCGATCCCGAATCCATTTTCGACCTATGTGTACTACCACGGCGAGAAGATGCGCCACTACGGCGCCGAACGACTGAACCGGATGTTCGCCGTGCGCAGCTTCCTCGACGCCGGCATAAAAGTGACGCAGACCTCGGATTATCCTCCGGGACCCTTCGAGCCGATGATGGCCATTCAGTCGAGTGTGACGCGGACGGATTCGAACGGCACGGTCTGGGGGCCGGACCAGCGAATCACGGTGGAGGAGGCATTGCGGGTCGGCACCATCCACGGAGCCTACGCTTCTTACGAGGAAGACATCAAAGGCTCGATCGAGGCCGGCAAACTCGCTGACCTCGTGGTGCTGGGTCGTGATCCCACGGCCGTAGACCCGTTCGAGATCATTGACATCCCGATCGAGCGTACCATGGTAGGCGGCCGTTGGGCTTACGAATCCTGAGGCGGGCCGCTTGTGAATTTCAGCATTGGAGGAAAAGTGAGATGTCGGAAACCAGTCTTAGTGGCCGCACCGAAATGACCAGGGACGAAATCATCCTGGCGATGAACCGGAACCTGTTTCCGGCGGTATTTCACTACTACTCCGAGCCGCTGGTGGTGTCGAGCGCCAAAGACCAGTACGTGTACGATGCCGACGGCAACCAGTACCTCGACTTCTTCGGTGGCATCGTCACCATCAGCGTGGGGCACTGCAATGAAGAAGTGAACCGTAAGGTTCATGCTCAGCTCGACCGGCTGCAGCACGTTTCCACGCTATTCGCCAACGAGCCGCAAGCCGCGCTGGCCGCCGACATCGCGACCCTGACGCCGGACCGGGCTCTCACCAAGTCATTTTTCACTAACAGCGGCACCGAAGCGAATGAAACCGCGATCCTGGCTGCGCGGTGCTTCACGGGGTCGAGTGAGATTATCGCGCTGCGCCACTCCTACCACGGCCGTTCGTCACTGGCCATGACGCTGACCGGGCATGGGAACTGGCGGCTCGGCGGCGCGCCGCAGCCAGGCGTGGTGCACGCCCACAACGCCTACTGCTATCGCTGCCCGTTCGGGCTCACCTATCCCGACTGCGGCGTCCGATGCGCCACGGACATGGAGGAGCTCATTCGGACCAGCACATCCGGGCACGTGGCCGGAGTGATCGCCGAGCCGATCCAGGGCGTCGGCGGCTTCATCACACCGCCCAAGGAATACTTCCAGATTGTTGCCGAGATTGTCCGCAAGCATGGCGGCATTTTCATTAGCGACGAGGTCCAGACCGGCTGGGGACGGACCGGAGGCAAGTGGTTCGGCATCGAGCACTATGACGTCAAACCGGACATGATCACGGCAGCCAAGGGACTCGGCAATGGCACCCCGATCGGATTGACGGTGGCGCGGCCGGAAGTAGCCGATTCGCTCAAGGGCCTGACCATCTCCACATTCGGCGGCAATCCGGTCGCGGCCACCGCTGCCAAAGCCGTACTCGATTTCATTCGTGATCGAAGCCTGGGCGAGAATGCCGCGATGGTCGGCGAGTATCTGCGGGGGCGGCTGCTCGAGCTGCAGGAGAAATACCCGATCATCGGCGAAGTTCGCGGCATGGGCCTGCTCCAGGCTCTCGAACTCGTCGAGGACCGCGAAACCAAGGAACCCGCGACCGCGAAGATGGGCCGGTTGCTCGAAGAGACCCGCGACCAGCGCCTGTTGATCGGCAAGGGCGGGCTCTGCGGCAACGTGGCCCGGATTTCTCCGCCGATGAATATCTCTAAAACCGACGTGGACGAGTTCGTTCAGCGGCTGGACAGGAGCTTCGAACGGGTTGCCGCCTGAGTCCTGCCGGCGAAGGCGCGTGGAATGGCGGCCGGCTGGAGTTCCTATTCTGTCCGGCCGCCCGCCAGGTTCAGCACCATCAGCCGTACCTCCGTCATTTCCTCGATCGCGTAGCGCGGACCCTCGCGCCCCACGCCAGACCCCTTGACGCCCCCATACGGCATGTGGTCGACCCGGAACGTCGAAACATCGTTTACCTGCAGACCGCCCACCTCCACTGACTCGAAGGCTTGCATCACCCGGTTGACATTCTGCGTGAAGACGCCGGACTGCAACCCGTAATCGGTGCTGTTTGCCCGCCGGATCGCTTCGTCAAAATCGTCATAAGAGGACACAGTAATCACCGGCGCGAAGATCTCCTGGCAGTCCACCTTCATGTCCGGCCTGGTGTTCGTCAGCACGGTTGGCTGGAACATGTTCCCGTCGCGCTCGCCGCCGAGTGCGATCTGAGCTCCGGTATCCACCGCCTCGCGCACCCACGCCTCCGCCTTCTCGGCCGCCTGCTCGTCGATCATGGGGCCGACGTCGGTATCTTCGTTCCTCGGATCCCCAACCTTGAGCTCCGCGATCCTGCCCATCAGCTTCGCCAACGTCTCGTCATAGATGGGGCGGTGTACCAGAACTCGCTGCACCGAGATACAATTCTGTCCGGCGTTCATGAAACCACCCAGAGCGATGCGGTCGACAGCGTAATCGAGATCGGCGTCCTCGTGAACGATTGCAGCCGCGTTGCCGCCGAGCTCCAGCCCGACACGCTTGCGCCCGGCAATCGACTTGAGATGCCAGCCGACATCTGTGCTTCCGGTGAAGGTCATGAAAGCAATGCGCTCATCCGATACCAACCGCTCGGCCTGCGCGCTGCGGCAAACCATCACGCTTAGCGCCTCCGGCGGATAACCCGCCCCCAGCAGCGATTCGGCCAGCAGGACAGCGGAGAGCGGAGTGGCCGATGCTGGTTTCAAAATAAGGGAGTTGCCTGCCGCGACCGCCGGTCCGAGCTTGTGGCACGCAAGATTGAGCGGGTAGTTGAACGGGACGATTCCCACCACCGGCCCCAAGGGAAAACGGCGCATGAATCCAATGCGCTGCTCACCGGCCTTCGTCCAGTCGATTGGGACAATCTCGCCCCCGATGCGTTTGGCCTCCTCGGCCGAAGCCCGGATGGTCTCCTTGGCGCGGCTGAATTCAATAATCGCAACGCCCCGCGTCTTGCCGCCCTCGAGGATCATCGTCTCGATGAAATCGTTCGCGCGCTTCTCCATCTGGTCAATCAAGTTCTGAAGAATTCCAAAGCGCTCGTGAGAGGGCAGGCGCCGGGTTATCTCGAATCCGGCGACCGCGGACTGGATGGCTTCCTCGACATCATCCTCGGACGCCTGGCACACTCCGGCGACCACCTCGCCGGTATAGGGGAACCGCACCTCGTTCACGCGGTCGCTCGTGCGCCACTCGCCGCCGACCAGGAAAGGCCGTTTATCCGTCATTTTGTGATGGGTCTCCTTTGTAGTCTCACTGTACACGCCCGCAAAACTGGCGACCGCGGTGCGGCCTCCCCCGTTTCAAAGCCGCTGCCAGCCCTGTCAAAACGTTCGAGACTAGCGAATGCCTTCGTCGGTTCCCAGACCACCCTCCAGCCAGCCGGGATACCAGCGGAAGACATTGCCTGTCAGACTGCCGATAAAAATCTCTCTCGCCGGGGTTACATGAATCCAGTGGCCGGGGCTCTCCATCGATCCGAGAATCTCTCCGGACATCCGGTCAATCTTCATAATCCGCCCTGCCAGCGTGTCATAGGTGAGGTTCTCAATATTGTTCCGATGCGTAATGATCCACATCTCGTCGTCCGGCGTGATGTATATGTTTTGTGTGGCGCCCAGGTGGGAGAACTGGCGTAGGAACCTCCCGTCGGCATCGAAGATCTGGATGCGATTGTTCTCACGGTCGCTGACATAAACGGTCCCGTCGCTGTCGACGGCAATGGAATGCGGGGTGTTGAATTCCCCCGCCGCGGCCCCCTGCGGCCCCACGTTTTCAAAAACCTGCCCTCTTTGGAAAACTTCACCACGCGAGAGTTGCCATAGCCATCGGAAACGTAGAAGTCTCCGTTCGGCGCGAAGGCGATGTCGGTAGGGCGATAGAAGTGCCGCTCGTCGTCGCCGCGCTCTCCCTCGACTCCCAGACTCAGGAGCAGTTTGCCCTCCGACGTCCATTTCCGGACGGTGTGGTTCCCATTGTCCACAGTCCAGACATCGCCCTTGGGGCCGATCCGGAGACCATGAGGATTGCCGAATTCACCGGCGCCCCAGCCACGGAGGTAGTTGCCCGCCGCGTCGAATACCACAACGGGCGGCGCATGCGATCCGCGATGGAAGACGTAGACCTTGCCGGATGCATCGGCGGCGACTGCGGAGACTCGACCGAACTTCCACCCCCGAGGCATGGTGTCGGGCTCCTCCCCGAAACGAATCTCTACCCGGTACTTGAGCCGGCCTCCCTCGTGCGGGTACCAGCCTTTCTCCGCGGCGGCGGCCAGGGTTGTCACGCACACCAGCACACTAGCTAGGGCTTTCACATTTCTGCTGCGTTTGCTGCTTCGCCGGCAGTGGGGCAGGCGGTTTCGCCTGTTGAGGTTTTGCTGGACCACGGCCACTCCCCGATAGTTCCCGCCAACCCGGCTGCCACCGGATTCCACTCTGTGTACTCCACTGCCCACGTGCGAACGGCCTACAGTCCGCTCTCCGACAGCCACTCCTCGAAGCAACGCCGGCCGCGTCTCGCCATTTCATCGCTCCATCGTGCTGTGTCAGCCCGAAGCTGTGGGACCGTCACTGCTTCGGCCGCTTTGATTTCGACGGTGTGCCCAACGAACCAGCGTTCGAGAGCTCGGCCGGCGGCTTCGGCATGAAACTGCAG
>CAYLSS010000005.1:0-7921 GCA_964385765.1 uncultured Solibacteraceae bacterium | reverse complement strand
GCGGACTTGCCCCATGCGAACGCCTGGTTTTCGCAGATCGCGGTCGAGGCTAGGCGCTCGGCGCCGTCGGGCAGATCGAAGGTATCGCCATGCCAATGAAGGACCGGTGTCGCAAGGTGGCGCAGGCAGGATCGGCGGCCGGCATCGGTCAATGTGATCGGCGCCCACCCGATCTCCTTGCTCTTTGCCGGATAGACGCGGGCGCCCAGCGCTGCCGCCATCAATTGAGCGCCCAGGCACAGGCCAAGCGTTGGACGCTGCGCCTTGAGCCGGCGGGCAATAAAGCTGGTCTCGAATTCGAGAAAGGGATACTCGACTGCCTCATCGACGCCGATCGGACCTCCGAGAATCACCAGAAGGTCAGCGGTGGCCGGTTCGACACGCTCCAGGTCATCGACCCCGGGATGCAGATACTGGTACCTGTAGCCGCGCTCGTCGAACAGCCGCTCCAGCAGCCCGAGATCCTCGAAGCAGACATGCCGCAGAGCCAGTACGTTGCCCATAGATCATGGGTAGCATAATCCCGTTCCGCGGTGCCAGCCGCCAGTGGCAGCGTCCGATCAGGAGCGTCGTTTGACACATCTGAAACCCCTTGCTAGATTGGGCTTTGCCCCTCGCGGGGCTGACTCCGGCCATTGCCTGCCCGCAACCAGATGAAATGAGCGCCCTTCGGAAGACCCCTCTCAACGCCGCCCATCGCGCGTTCGGTGCCCGTATGGTCGATTTCGGCGGCTGGGACATGCCGGTGCATTACTCCGGCATCATTGAAGAGCACCACGCCGTACGGAAAAGCGTCGGCCTCTTCGACGTCAGCCACATGGGTGAGATTGAAATACGTGGTCCGGAAGCGCTTGCGCTCGCTGATTTCGTGACCACCAACGCCGTTGCCAGGCTGTCTCCGGGCCGGGCGCAATACTCGGCGCTGCTTTACGACCACGGCGGTTTTGTCGACGACATCCTCGTCCACAAGGTCGCCGGCGATCACTACTTCCTCTGCGTCAATGCGGCCAACCAGGAGAAGGACTTCGAGCACATCAAGGCAGCCGCCGCCCCCTTCGACGCCGAAGTGGATTTCGCCGGACCGCGCTATGTGCAATTGGCGATTCAGGGTCCCCGCGGACCGGCGACGCTGCAGAAGCTGACACCCGCCCCCCTCGACGAGATTCGCTACTATCGGTTCGTCGACGGCGAGGTCTCCGGTGTCCCGGCGCGCATCGCACGGACCGGCTATACCGGCGAGGACGGCTTTGAGATTTACATCGCGCCGGAAGCGGCCGAGCGAATCTGGAATAAACTGCTGCAGGCCGGCGCCGGGTTCAATATCAAGCCCTGCGGCCTCGGGGCTCGCAACACCTTGCGTCTCGAGGCGGCCATGGCGCTCTATGGCCATGAGATCGACGCCTCCATCAATCCCTTCGAGGCCGGGCTCGATTGGATCGTCAAGATGGACAAAGGCGAGTTTGTCGGCCGCGACGCCCTCGCCAGGGCCCGCGAGAACGTCCAGCGTAAGCTGATTGGCTTCGAGATGACCGGTCGCGGCATCGGTCGGGACGGCTACGAAGTGCTGGTTGACGGGAAGCCGGCCGGCCGGGTCACCAGCGGCGGGCCCTCCCCCACGCTCGGTAAGAATATCGGGCTCTGCTACCTGCCCGCCGCCATAGCAATACCCAGACAAAAAATCGAGATTCTGATTCGGAATCGGCCCGTCGGGGCTGTGACCGTCGATACGCCGTTCTACAAACGAAATCGAGGATAGAAGCCCAATGTATCCGGAAAAATATCGATATTCAAAAGAACATGAATGGATCAGCGTCGATGGCGATATCGCCACGATCGGTATCACCGATCATGCCCAGAAAGAGCTCGGTGACATCGTTTACGTTGACCTGCCGCAGCCGGGCGACTCCGTGGCCGCTACTAAGACGATGGGTTCGGTCGAGTCTGTAAAGGCGGTGTCGGACATCTACTCGCCGATCACCGGCGAAGTCACTGAAGTCAATGAAGTGCTCGCCGACTCGCCCGAGAAGGTGAACGAAGACGCGCATGGCGATGCCTGGATGGTCAAGGTCAAGATGTCGAAGCCGGAAGAAATAAACGATCTTATGTCCGCCGCCGACTATCAGTCGTATATAGAGGAGGGCGACTCGTAGTTCTCTTTGCGATACTTACCGAAGTCCGATTCTGAACGCCGCGCGATGCTCGCCGGATGCGGCCTGGAAAGCATGGAAGACCTCGTCTCCCATCTTCCGCCCGATGTCCGGCTGGATCGCCAACTCGCCATCGAGCCCGGCAAATCCGAGTACGAGATCGTCGACTACTTTCGGCGGCGCGGAAATGAAAACGCCGCCGCTTATCCCAGCTTCCTGGGAGCGGGTGTCTACTACCACTACAGACCGGTGTTGGTTGACGCCGTGGTCTCGCGCGGCGAATACCTGACCACTTATACGCCCTACCAGGCCGAGATTTCACAGGGCACCCTGGCCACCATCTTCGAATTCCAGACCATGATGTGCCAGCTAACCGGCATGGACGTCGCCAATGCATCGATGTATGACGGTTCGACCGCCGCCCCGGAAGCCGCGCAGATGGCGCGGCGCATCACCCGGCGCGATGCGGTCGTCGTCGCCAAGACCGTCCATCCGGAATACCGGCAGGTGTTGGCCACCTACGCTCGCAATCAGGGCGTGGAGATACGCGAGTGCGGGTACATCGGAGATGTCGGCTGCACCGATGCCGAAGCTGTCGAGACCGCCGTCGGCGAAGATACCGCGGCTGTCATCGTCCAATCGCCTAATTTCTTCGGCGTGCTGGAGGATACAAACGAGATCGCCGGAATCGCGCACCGGGCCGGAGCCCTCCTGGTGGTGCTCTTCACCGAAGCAGTCGCGCTGGGGGTCCTCAGGCCTCCCCAGGAAGCCGATGTCGTGGCCGGCGAGCTGCAATCGTTCGCCATCCCGCCCAGCTACGGCGGCCCCTATGCGGGAGTGATCGCGTCCCGGCAGAAGTATATCCGCCAGTTGCCGGGACGTCTGGTCGGCCAGACCACGGACTCTCGCGGAAACACGGCATATTGCCTGACCCTCGCCACGCGCGAGCAGCACATCCGTCGTGAGAAGGCCACATCGAACATCTGCACCAATCAGGCTCTCATCGCTCTCATGGCGACCGTGTACATGACCGTTTACGGAAAACAGGGCCTGCGGGAGTTGGCCGAACAGAACCTGGCCAAGTCGCACTACCTCGCCGGCAAGCTGCCGCAGAGATTCTTCGGACCATTCTTCAACGAATTCGTCGTTCATTCGGTGATCCGCACACCCGAGGAGGTGAACCGCATACTCCTCGAGAAGAAGATTATTGGCGGGCTTCCGCTTGGTCGATTTTATCCTGAGCTCTCTGATTGTCTGCTCCTGTGCGCAACCGAAATGTCCCAGCGCGAGGACATGGACACCGTAGCCGGCGCGGTGCTTGGAAGATAGCCGGCAAAACCCACTGATCCATCAGAGCCCATATGATTAAAAAAGTTCGTTCGCACATCGCCCAGAATGAACCGGCGATCTTCGCCAGAAGCTCGCCCGGCAAAATCGCCTACCAGCTTCCCGATCTGGACGTGCCGCCGGTCGACCCGCGAGAAGCGCTCGGCAGCGCGAATGTGCGCGACGAAATCGAGGACTTCCCGGAGGTCAGCGAGGTCGAGGCGATCCGCCACTTCACCCGGCTGTCGACTCACAACTACGCCATCGATTTCGGACTCTATCCCCTCGGCTCTTGCACGATGAAATACAACCCGCGCGTCAACGAGCTGGTCGCGCGCATCGACGGGCTGGCCTGGGCCCATCCCTACCAGCCCGACGAGTTATCCCAGGGCGCGATGGAGATCATGGCGCGGCTCGAATCCGCCCTGATCGAGATCACCGGGATGGATGCGGTCACGCTGCAGCCGGCCGCGGGCGCGCACGGCGAGTTGACCGGCATCCTGCTCATCCGCGCCGCCCTCGAAGCAGAAGGAAATCCGCGCAAGTACGTCCTTGTGCCGGACTCGGCGCACGGGACCAACCCGGCCACGGTCGGCATAGCCGGCTACGAGGTTCGGAACATACATTCCACTGATCGCGGCATGGTTGACGTCGAGGAACTGGCGCGCCTCGTCGACGACGAAGTGGCCGGCCTGATGATCACCAACCCGAACACGGTTGGAGTATTCGAGGAGAACATCACCAGGGTTTGCGAGATCGTCCATGCCAGCGGCGCCATGGTCTACATGGACGGCGCGAACATGAATGCCCTCGTCGGCGTCTCCCGGCCCGGAGACTTCGGCATCGATGTCATGCACCTCAACCTGCATAAGACCTTCTCAACGCCCCACGGCGGCGGAGGTCCCGGAGCCGGACCGGTCGCCGTAAAACAGCGCCTGGAGCCGTTCCTCCCGATCCCGAGGCTGCAGCGGCGGGACGAACAGTGGCGCTGGAACTATGATCTCCCGCAAACTCTCGGCCGGGTTCGCGCCTTCTACGGCAACTTCGGCGTGCTCGTTCGCGCGCTAGCCTACATCATGGCCCATGGCGGGCCGGGCCTCCGAAAGGCCACGCTGGACGCCATTCTCAACGCCACCTACATCCGTAAGAAGCTCGAGCCGCACTACCACCTGCCCCATAGGGCTCCGGTAATGCACGAATGCGTCTTCAGCGACGAGCGCCAGGCGGCAAAGGGCGTGCGCACGGGCGATATAGCCAAGCGGCTCATCGATTACGGCTTCCATCCCTATACCGTGAGCTTCCCGCTGATCGTCAAGGGAGCCCTGATGATCGAGCCCACCGAGACCGAGAGTAAAGAAGAACTGGATCTCTTCATCGACGCCTTGATCTCGATCGCCGGGGAAGTCGAGAGCGATCCGGATCTGGTGAGGCATGCACCCCATTCGACCCTCGTCGGCCGAGTCGACGAGGTGACCGCGGCCCGCCGACCGGTGGTCCGGTGGACGCCCGAATCCACCTGATCGAGCCCGGAAGTCCGGCCGTTTCCCGGCGTACGATTGTATGTGCCCATGAACCGCAGGAACTTCCTTCAAACAGCCGTCTCCGTCCCTGTTGCCGCATCAGCCCAGCCCGCTTCGGCCCCGCGTGGCAGCGGTCCGTTTCCAGAGGCCCATTTCACGCTCGCCGCGGCCGAAGCGCGGGCCGGCGGCAACATTCTGATCATCGATACCGGTGTGGTGCGCCGCCACTGGATCTGGACGCGGTCCGGGCTGCTCACCACCGGCTTCCGCCACCATCCCACCGGCCGGGAGTGGGCCGGCCTCGAATCGCAATCGGGCGCTGATTGGGATCACCCCGGCCTCCTCGGTCCTGAATCCGACGCCCGCCTGCTCCGGTTCACCCTCCGGCCGGTGCGCTTCGATCCTTTTACTTCCGACCGAGTCGAAGCAGTGGCCAGGATCGAATACCCGGACGCCCGCCTTCTCCTCGAGTACGTCATATGGGCGTATCCGAACGCGCCGGGCATTCGGACCCAACTGCGTGCAAAGGCGCTGTCCGGCTTCGACGCTTCGACTCCCACCCCGCAAGAGCCGCCGGCCGCGGATACCCTGCCGGTCAAAGCGGATGGACTGAACCGCCGCGCCATCGGATACTACAACCACACACAGCGGCGAAACACCCGCGAGACCGAGATCCTGCGCGAGGACATCTCCCCCGAAGGGGCGCTCTATGACTGGGCCAGCATCCTGTGCCTCGAGGATGCTGGCGACGGTGTCTGCCTCCTCAAGGAGTCGCACAAGTGCGTCAACCAGACGGGCGTCGACACCGGCGATTTCCGGCTGAATGAGCACGGGCTCCGCAGCACCGGCTGGGGTCCCGCGCTCGCCGATCTTCTCGAACACCGCTTTCGCGACTGCTGGGCTTCCTGGGCGATCGCCTACAGCGGCGGCGATCAGGGCCGGCAGTTTGCCATCAAGGAATTGGACCGCGCCCGCTATCCGGTCGACCCCCATCGCGATATCTATATCATGGCCAACACCTGGGGCAGCGGCGCGGAGAAGGCAGAAAGCCTGGAGGCGTCTCGCGAAGAGAACATCCTTCGCCAGATCGAATCCTGCCGGGATCTCGGCATCGATGTCCAGCAGATCGATGACGGATGGCAGGGCAATCAATACAAGACCTGGTTTCCTGTCGAGGAGCGCTATCCGGAAGGCTGGAAGAACGTCCGCGAAGCGGCCCGGGAAGCCGGTGTCAAACTGGGGCTGTGGGCCGCTTGGGTGATCGGTCCCGATGCGCTCCACCGGACATATGATCGTGGCGGATTCAACTCCTACAAGATCGACTTCGCGAATCTGGACACCTACGACAAGCTCGAGGACCTGGTGGGCAAGATGCGCGGCCTCATTGAACACTCCGGGCACACCGTCCGGGTCAACTGGGATGTGACCGAGAATCCGCCGCGCGTCGGCTACTATTACGCGCGCGACCTGGGCAACGTCTATCTCGAGAATCGCAAGCCGCTATTGCCGGCGCATGTCGTCTACGTCCCCTATCTTGTGCTGCGTGACGCGTGGCATGTCGCCCACTACACCAACCTCAACCGGTTCCAGATCACCGTCCAGAACATTGACCGCGTGAATCGCGAGGTCAGCAACGCCTACCAGCACAACCACCCCTACGCGGTGGCGATCACGTTGATGGGATCGCCGATTTTCTTTCAGGAAACAACCTATTACTCACAGGAAGCCCGCGATCAGATCCGCCCGCTTCTGGCGATCTATAAAGACCACCGCCAGGCCATGTATCGCGGCTACGTCTTCCCCATCGGCGCCGAACCCGACGACGCCAGTTGGACCGGCTTCCAAAACCATGACGCTAAGGCCGGATCGGGCTATCTGACCGTCTTCCGCGAGCTCGAATGCAGGCAGGAAGAAGGTGAGTTCCGCCTGTGGTTCGTCGCCGGGCGGACAATCCGCCTCACGGATCTGATCGGCGGCGATGAGCGCGAGATGACCGTTCCAAAGGATGGCGTCATCCGCTTCACGCTCGACAGCGCGCCCGCTTTTCGGTTCCTGCGCTACCAGCTCGTCTGATGCGCCCGCAAATCGCTCGTTGAAAACAACGCCGGCAGAACAGTACGATGTAACATCAGCCCGTGAACCGATCGGGCAAATCAGCACGGGACTCCCGGCATGCGATGATAGATAGTGTCGCCGGTCGCGACAGAGGACTCTCCACAGCTTCATCAAGAGCCCGAAGCGCGTCCGGAAGAACTCATAAGGATAGGGGATGCCTACTCACTGGATCATCATTGCTCTGCTTCTCGGCGCCGCCATTGTCGCCGGCGCGCAGGACCGTCCCCGGCTGCGGCCCGTCCCGGAAAACGACCAGGGAATGACTACCGGGCCGGCGGTCGGTGAACGGCTTCCCGACTTCACGGCCATCGACCAGCACGGGAACAAGCGCACTTTCGACGACCTGAAAGGGCCGAAGGGCCTCATGCTTTTAGTGGTGCGCTCGGCCGATTGGTGACCGTTTTGCAAAACCCAGCTCGTGGAGCTGGAACAGGCCAAATCGGAATACGAGGCGCGCGGTCTGAACGTCGCATCCATGTCGCGCGACACGGTGGAAGCTGTGAAGCACTTCGCCGATCGGAAGGGCATCACGTTCCCCATGCTTACCGACGATGGCTCCATTGCCCGGGCATTCGGCATTCTCAATCACAACTACGAGCCGGGAACCTCGGGCTACGGTCTGCCCTTCCCGGGAGCCTTTATCGTCGATGAGAACCGTGTGATACAGTCGAAATTCTTCGAGGCGGACCATACCGAGCGCTATACCGCCTCGAGTATGCTGGTCCGGCATTTCCAGGACGTTACTGGAAGGACCTTCTCGACCTCGGAGACAAGACACCTGAAGCTCACCGCATCGGCCAGTGATGAGACGGT
>CAYLSS010000004.1:9646-19924 GCA_964385765.1 uncultured Solibacteraceae bacterium | reverse complement strand
GTCGGCGCGCTGGAGAAAACCGAACTCGGTCCGGTCGTCTACGACGGCGACAAATGCATGGGCTGCCGCTACTGCATGATGGCCTGTCCTTACGGCATCCCCCGCTATGACTGGGACCAGACGGTCCCCTACGTGCGCAAGTGTGTCCTGTGCTACCGAACGCGGGTCAAGGACGGGCGCCAACCGGCTTGTACCGAAGCCTGTCCGACTAAGGCGACAATCTTCGGCGACCGTGAAGAGCTGATCCAGATCGCCCATCGGCGAATCGCCGAGCAACCGGACCTCTATAAGGGCAAGGTGTGGGGCGAGCACGACGTTGGCGGGACCTCGGTGCTCTATATCTCCAACATCGACCTTTCGTTCCTTACCGGCGGCCGCGACCTCGGCGAAGAGCCGTTGCCTGAGCACACGAAGCTCGCCATGAACGCTGTCCCCTTCGCCTTTGTCGGCGTGGCCACCGCGATGGCCGGCATCAACTGGATCATTGACCGCCGGATGAAACGCGAGCGGAATCCCGAAGAGCCCGAAGAGGAGGCCAACCACGATGCATAGAGTGCGGAAGCTCAAGTTCTTCCTGTGGATCCTCACCGGTCTCGCGGCCGCCGTCGGCGCCGAGCGCGTCCTCACCGGGCTCGGGGCCACCACGAATCTTTCCGACGCCACTCCCTGGGGCCTCTGGATCGGCTTCGACGTCATGAGCGGTGTCGCCCTCGCCGCCGGCGGCTTCATCGTGACGGCGACGGTCTACATCTTCAAACTGGAACGCTACCATTCGATCGTCCGCCCGGCCGTGCTGACGGCGTTCCTTGGCTACCTGGCTGTGGCTGTCGGCCTGCTCTTCGACCTCGGTCTCCCCTGGAACATCTGGCACATGCTGATCTACTGGAATCCGCACTCGCCGCTGTTCGAGGTTGGCTGGTGCGTGATGCTGTACCTGACGGTGCTCGCCCTCGAGTTCTTCCCGGTCCCCGCCGAGGAGTTCAGCAGGTTGGCGAAAGTCCGCCGCTTCCTGCTCAAGATCCGCTTGCCGCTGGTGATTGCCGGCATCGGGCTCTCGACGCTCCACCAGTCGTCGCTCGGCTCGCTGTTCCTGATCATGCCGCATCACTTGCATCCGCTCTGGTACTCCCCGATCCTCCCCGTGCTCTTCTTCGTTTCCGCTGTCGGCCTCGGCCTTGCCATGGTGATGTTCGAAAGCCATACCACGGCGTATTTCTATCACCGCAAGCCGGAGACCGAACTGCTTGATCGCTTTGGCGCGGCGGCACGGTGGGTCCTGCTTGTCTATCTTGTGGTCCGCTTCGGCGACCTCGCCGCCCGTGGACATCTTCATCACGCTGCCGGAACCACCTTCTCGACCTTCTGGTTCTGGTTCGAGCTGGCGGTCATGGCGCTGCTGCCCATCGTGCTCTTCTCGATCCCCGCCGTCCGGCGCAGCCGAACCGGCCAGTGGGCCGCCGCCTCCCTCGGCGTGACCGGCGTGGTGATCAATCGCATCAGCGTCGGCGGCTTCATGCACCAGGGGCGGGGAGAAGGTCTCTATGTGCCGTCCTGGACCGAGATTGCTGTCAGCGCCGGTGTCGTCTCAGCGGCCATTCTCGTTTTCCTCTTCTTCATCGAGCGTTTCAAGGTTTGGGAAGAACGGCCGGTCGATCCCGAGGCCGACCCCAAGTCGCTGCCCGCACTTCACCAAGTCGGCTCCACCTGGCTGGGAGTGCCGGTGGTCGCCAACCGGACCGTCTACTCGCTCGTCTTCATCCTGGCCGCTGCCCTCGGACTCGCCTTCCTCTCCCCCGAGCCCGCCCGCAGTCGTGGCGTCGACCCCTCGCCGGTTCACCACGCGCGAGGCGGCGAAACGCTCTGGATCGATGGGAACCTCGACGGATTCGGCGTTGCCTTCCCGCACGCCGACCACCAGCAAAGAGAAGGCGTCGAGTGTGCCGCCTGTCATCACATGAACCTGCCTCTGGACAGCGAGTCCGGGTGCCACGAGTGCCACCGGGACATGTTCCTGCCCGCCGACGCCTTCCGGCATGACTGGCACGCATCGCCCTCCGGCGCCAATCTGAGCTGCGTGGAGTGCCACACCACCGGCAGTGAACGCGCAGCCAGCGCCGCCAAAGAGTGCGCGGAGTGTCACGATAACCTGGTTCCGCCCGGTGCGGCTATCCAGATCGAGCAGTACATGGCCGTAAGCTATGTCTCCGCCATGCATCAGAACTGCATCGGCTGCCACGCCGAAGAGGCCGAGAAGAAAGAGAAACCAGAGCTCGCTCAGTGCTCGGCTTGCCATGAAGGCGCTGATCACGTCGCCGCCAGGGTTCTTTCGGAACGATCAGCCAGGCGCCCTGGCCCGCGCCTGGCGCTGCCGCCTTATTGATATGCCCACACGACTACTGCCGAACCTGGAACTCGATGAGATGCTCGGCCGCGGGCTTTTCGAGCAGGTACCGTTCAATGTGGCCGTCATCGACCGTGAGTTCAACGTAGTCGCTGCCAACCGAAACTTTCGAGAGTTCTTCGGAAACTGGGAGCAGCGCCGCTGCTACCAGGTCTTCAAGGGATCCGCGGAACGCTGTTCGCACTGCCGGGCGGCCCAGGTCTTCCACGACGGCCTGGTCCGCGTCTCTGACGAGACCGGGCTCGACCGCCACGGCCGGAAGTGCCACTACGTCGTCCATCTCGCCCCCTTGCGCGATGGCGACGGCCGGGTGAAGTACGTCATCGAGATGACGACCGACCTTACCGAGACCCGCCACTGGCAGCGCCAATACGATCTGGTCTTCGAGCGTGTCCCGTGCTTCGCCACCGTCATTGACCGCGAGTTCCGGATCGTGCGCGCCAATGAGAAGTTCCGCGAGACGTTCGGCGAGGTTCGCGGCAATCTATGCTACGAGATCTACAAGCGGCGTAAGACTCCGTGCGGCCATTGTCCGGCGGCGCTGTCCTTCGAGGACGGGCGAGAGCACACCGCGCAGCAGGTGGGCGTTACCAAGGATGGCAAGCCCACCTACTACGTTGTGACCACGACGCCCTTGTCTCGTGGAGAAGCCGGCGTCGAGCACGTCATCGAGATGGCCACCGACGTCACCCCAATCCGCGAGCTCGAGATTAAGCTGCAGGAGGCGCATCACTTCTACGAGAGCCTGATTCATAACACCGGAACCGGTATTGTCGCCGTGGATAAGGAAGGCAAGACACGTATCTTCAATCCGGCGGCCCGGGAATTGCTCGGCTGGAGGAGCAGCCGGCCGCCGGGCGCTAACCGGCTGCGCCAGATGCTGCCGGCCGAGTTCTTCACCTCGGCGGACAATGGGTCCGCTGTAGATCTGGCGGAGACCGCTATTCGGACAGCGCACTCGGAGGAGGTCCCGGTGCGGTTCTCCGCCGTCGGGCTCAAGAGCCGCGGCAAACCGCTCGGACGCGCTGCGCTGATGGAGGATCTCCGCCAGATAAAGCAGCTTGAGCACCAGAAGCTGGAAGCGGAGCGTCTTGGCGCTGTCGGACAGACAGTCGCCGGCCTCGCCCATACCATCAAGAACCTGCTGATGGGCCTGGAAGGCGGCATGTACATGGTGGATACCGGGCTCCGCCGCGGTGATGCGGACCGAATTCTCAATGGCTGGGGCGTTCTGCAGCGCAACTTCGAAAAAACAACCGCGCTGGTTAAGGACTTCCTCAGCTTCGCCAAGGGTCGCCTGCCAAGCCTCGAGACCGTCGATCCGAATACCCTCGCCAGTGACATCATTGACCTTTATCGCGATGCCGCGCGACAGCAGGGGGTCGAGCTTGTTCTCGAAGCGGGTGATGACGTCGGGCCGGCGCCGCTCGACCCCAACGGTATGGAAACCAGCCTCACCAACCTCGTTTCAAACGCCATCGACGCCGCCATGATGCGCGACGAGCCCGGCGGTCGCGTCGTCCTGCGGACTCGCGATGAGGAAGGCGATCTCATCTTCGAGGTCACCGACAATGGCTGTGGCATGGATTGGGAGACGAAGGGTAAGATTTTTACGACGTTCTTCACGACCAAAGGTGGGAAGGGCACTGGACTTGGCTTGCTGACCACCCGTAAGATCGTGCAGGAGCACGGGGGCCGTATCGACGTGGACTCCACGCCGGGGAAGGGATCCATATTCCGGGTCCGTCTGCCGCGAAAGCGGCTCGACGCGCTGGCCGCGGCGGCAGCCGCCGCTGAAAGGCCGGCTGAAGAGGTATCGAAATGACAAACGGTTAAGCCAAACGCATCCTCGTGGTGGACGACGAAAAGGACGTGCGCGACTACCTGAGCACCGCCCTGGAAGATGCCGGCTTCCAGGTCGAAACCGCTTGCGACGGCGCCGAAGCGCTGGCCGCGGTTCGCGCCAACCCGCCGGACCTGATCTCGCTCGACCTCGTCATGCCCCGCCACACCGGCGCGAAGTTCTACCGCGAGCTCCAGAAGGATCGCGAACTGCACAAGATTCCGGTCCTTATCGTCACCGGTCATGCCCGCGATGAGATGGGCAGAGCCGATTTCGATGAGATGACAATGTCCGGTCCGGGCGTCTATCTCGAAAAGCCCGTCCGCCCGAACTCCTACGTTTCAGCGGTCCGCAAGCTGCTCGGCATGGAATCGCTCGAACCTCCCGCTCCGGATGGCGAGGAACTCAAGCACGAGCTGGCGGACGCGTTGAAAGGGGCCGACCGCGTGGCGCTGCAGCGCGCTCTGGATGCCTTGAAGAACAGTTAGTTAGACGCTTCGCAACAGCTTCCGATGTCCGCTATCCAGCGTTGAGAGGCCGCTGCGGAGTTCAACCGCGCCAGGTTGATGAGGCGCCCCCATCCCACGGTCTGCTGTCGCCGGTCGTCCGCTACTCTGCGAGCCGCGCACTGCCGGTCGTCTCAATCTTGAAGACTACCGCCATCTCATGCGGGGCTTCGTCCGGAGTAACGAGCGCGAGGCCCTCCTCGCGACGTTCGAACTCCACCGGCCCGCCGCCAGGAATCGAGACCGAAGCGACTTCCAGCTCCCCCTCGAGCTTTCCAAACGTCTCGAGAAGCACTTCCTGCTTGGCGCCTGGCCAGCCGAGCACCGTGGCGTAGATCGTATCGCCCTTTCTCGTGTACCGAATATCCTGCGGGGTGTACTGCAGATAGCCGCCCTGGCGGTGAACGAAGCCACCGCCCTCCCGGAGCCGTGTCGGGCCTTCGCCGAACACCAGCCACGGGCGGGTCCCGTAGATCGCTTCGCCGAACTTTTCGAGCCATTCTCCGATGCCCAGTACTACCTCGCGCTGGTTCTCCGGAATGGTTCCATCGGCCTTCGGCGAAACATTGAGCAGCAGTTGTCCGTTCTTGCTCACAATGTCGATCAGGACGTGCAACACCATGCTGGTGGGCTTGATCTCCAGGTCCTCGGTGTAACACCAGCTCCCCTTACTGATCGTGTCGTCGGTGAGCCAAGCGAAGTCGGTGAGCTTGTTCATCCGCCCCTTTTCGAGGTCCAGCACGCCGACCGTTGGAGGCAGGTCTTCCTGCTTGTAAGTGATGACGACATCCTTGCCCCACTCCTGGGCTCTGTTCAGATAGTAAACAAGGAATTCCTGAATCGTCGCTTCCGGAATCTGGTCGAGCCAGGAATCGAACCAGATGAGATCCGGCTGGTATTGATCCACGAACTCAGTCAGTTTCCCGAGCCAGTTCTTGAGAAACTGCTCTTCGGGAATTCTGCCGTACAGGATCTGAAGCCTTGGGTCATCGGTGGTTGTCGGCATTCCTTCAACGGGCGGATAGTGACTGGCCCAGTAGTGACTGCGGTTCGGGTAAGGCTCGCCCGGAATGTTCGGGCGCTGCAGGTTGCGGGCGTGGTGGAAGGTCGCGACCAGCTTCATCCCCCTTGCCCGTAGCTCCTGCGCCAACTCGCCGGTGATGTCTCGCTTTGGACCCATGTCAGCGACGTTCCACGGGTTCACTTCGCTGTCCCACATCGAAAAGCCGTCATGATGCTCGGCCACTGGTCCGGCATACTGCGCGCCGGACCGCTCGAAGAGCTCCGCCCATTCCCCGGCATCGAACTTCTCGGCTTTGAACATCGGAATAAAATCGTGATAGCCGAACTCGGACGGCTTGCCGTACGTCTCCACGTGATGCTTGTACTCCGGTGTATTCGTGAAGTGCATCCAGCGCGGATACCACTCGTTTCCGAACGCCGGCACGGAGTAGACGCCCCAATGGAAGTAAATGCCGAACTTGGCGTCCCGAAACCACTCCGACGCCGGATCGTGCCTCGAAAGGGAGTCCCAGTTCGGTTCATACTTCTCCACCGGCGCCCCGGACTCCTCGGGCGCGCAACTGGCTAACAGAAGAATAATCGTAACTAAAACAGTGATCGCACCGAATCGCATTCTCGATCTCCTCGGCCCATTCACGGGCGCATCGCAAAATCCACCGGCCTCATGCCGCTCTTAAACTTGCCGAAGCCGAACATCGATGGCTGGTAGTCGCCCACCAGGTCGACCCGCGCCTCGGGCGACATCCGCTCTTCGAGACCCAGGCACCAATACGCCCCGTTGACCAGCATCCGCCGCACTCCTTCGCTCTCGAGGTCCACCGCGGCGCCCATCGTCGTCGTGAACACACGTGCGGTCTTGCCCGACGCGCCAGTGTAGGTCTTCGTCCAGGCCACCGGCATCATCGGATCATTGGGAGTCTTCTCCAGTGTCCGTCCGTTGGACAACTCGCGAATGTACTTTCCTCTCACTGGCGGATCATCGGGCTCCATGCCGGTTAACACCTGGCCGAGGACGAGCGGCTCCGCGTCCCCCGGAAGCGGGAGACGGACGGTATAAACATCGGTCGGACCCCAGATATCGTCACAGCCCCGGACTATCGGATGGTTTTTCGCGCCTTCCGCTATCACGCCGCGGGTGCTCTGGACCGCATGATGACCGTGATGACTGATCCAGGTCTCGCCGAGCACCTGCCGGCCGAAGCCGCCGTCCCACTCCTTGCTGTTGAAGCTGTAGTGCTTGTACTTACTGTTCGATTCATCGGAATACCGGAAGGCATGGGTTGCGGTTCGCATGCCGATGATCGGCCGCCCGGATTCCACGTAGTCGACAAAGTGCTTCATCTGATCGTCAGGCAATTCGCGAAACCGGGTCGAGATCACCACGAGGTCAGCCGATTCCAACAGGTGCATGCCGGGAATGTTGTCAGGCTGCTCGGGGTCGATCGTACCTTCGTCGGGATCGATCGCGAAGAGGATCGTGCAACGGAAGCCATGGTGTTTGGCTAGAATCTTGCCAAGCTGAGGCAGAGCCTCTTCGGACCGATACTCTTCATCGCCCGATATCAGGACGACGTGGCGCCCGTTGCCGGGCCCTTCGAAACCATCGTAGACGACCCAGTGATCCGAACTGGCGGCGCAAAGTGCTCCGGTCAGGATGGTCAGGAGAGCAGCCGCACGGCAAAGACGTCCAATGAACCGTAGCATTAGTTATCGTTAAAGTACAGTACCGCCTGCGGCGAACCCCTGTCAACCCGCTGGCATGCCGCACGTTTTGGAATCCTCCCGAAACCGGGACGCGGTGCGGCGCGAATGCGGTCACCTCGTGCGGCGACCTGCGAACTCCGCCGCCCAGTTCTCGATCAGCGTGATCCCGGACGGGCTTCCCGGCGCTCCGGTGTTTCGCAGCATCAGGAAGCGGTCTCCGGAGGACGCCATGTCGAAGCTTGTCGCGTAGCGCGTGGAACGTTCGAACAGTACTCGGGGCACGGAGAGAGTGACAGCAGGCTCGGTCAGGAACTCTACATCCACAATCGCCCGATCGGCGTCGGTGAAGTAAATGCGCCGCCCGTTCTCGCTCCATCGAGGCCAGAAACCACCCGATGCCGATACCTGCCATTTTCCGTCGCCCGACGGGAAACGTGTCAGGTAGACCTCATATTCGCCCGATTCGTCGGAACTATAGACCATCCACTTGCCGTTTGGCGATACACGCGGCCAGATCTTCCGGGATCGGGAAACCACCACCCGCTCCGGCGCTGTCGATTTGTCGAGCGGTACATACCAGATGTCATAGTAAGCCGAATACTCGCCAGGAGCCGCATAAACCAGGTGGCGTCCGTCCGGAGTGATGGCGGGGTATCGCCCTTGCGCGATCGCCTGCACTCCTCCCGTTCCATCAAAGGCAGCCAAAATAATGTCCGGACCGCACCAGTAGACGAGTCGCTTTCCATCGGGACTCCAGGAAGGCGATGCCTCCGGCTGCAGCGTCAAAGTGAAACGCGTTCGAGAGTTGCGTTCGAGGTCGTAGATCCAGATATCGCGATTGCCTGTCTCGCTGATCGAAGCGGCGATGCGGCGGTCATCCGGCGACAGGTCGAAGAAACGCTGGAACTCGCGCGGCTCGTCGAGCGTTTCGATCTCGCGGCCGTCGGCGCCTGTCCAAACCAGCTCGCGCAGCCGCCTCCCTGTCTCGCGGACGAGAGCCAGAGTTCCATCGCTCGAAACCGACGGCGTCGTTGCATTGGCCAGCACCAGGAACGGCTCTCCGGTGGTTTCGAGCGATGCCAGATCGAATGGGACCGCCCAGACACCCGGGTTTCCCGTGCTGCGCTCATAGATGATGTGACCCGAAGGCGAGTACTGCGGGACATCCAGCGACTGGCCATCGATCCGCAGGATGTCCTTCCGCCGGCCGTCCACCAGGACGGCAAGCGTATCGGTCGCCGCGAAGCGATGCACCACGAACACGACGCCCCGATTGCCCGGCAGCGGGCTCGGCGCATGAAAGTCGATCTCTTGCGTTGAATCGGGCGCCAGAATCTCCGTCGGATCGCCCCCATTGGCCGACACCGCCAGCAACCCGCTACTGCCGGTATTGAAGTAGATTCGATCGCCGTTGAGCCAGGCCGCCCCGGACTGCTCATAGAAGCCCCCCGGAACGGGACAGATCACCGTCCCGCCTCCGCCCGTGGCCGGGGCCCGCCACAGACGGTCGCCCGCCCCGAACCCGATCGCCTCGCCGTCCGGCGACCAGAAAATCAGCGACGCCTCCTCGGAGGCGGGCACCGCCCGCGACTCGAAACGGTCCAGATCGCGAATCCAAACCTGTCCCTCCGCCAGGTAGGCCACGCGCCGCCCGTCGGGCGAGAGTCGCGGCCGGGACACCCGTTCGGCCACCGGCAGCTCGACCTTTCGCGTCACTCGACGCTCCGGCGCTCTACCGCTTCCCATCCAACCCGTAACCGCCAGCACCAGCAACAACGCGGCAACTGCCCAGCCCGTCCACGTCATCCACTTCGAAAGGTTGCCTCCTCTCGACGCCACGGCCGCGACCTTCACCGGTTCCACGTCCTGCCCCTCGATCGCGTCCTGCAGCGCGACCCGTGCTTCGCCAATGTCCCGCAGCCGTCTCCGGTGATCCTTGTCCAGGCAGCGAAGCATCAACCGCCGGACCCCTTTGGGCGTTTCGTCCGGAAGTGCGCTCCAGTCCGGCTCGGACCGCAGAATCGCGGCCAGCGTGTCGCTGACGGTGTCGCCCGGGAAGGCATACTGGCCCGTCAGCATCTCATACAGCACGACGCCGAATGCCCAGATATCGGATCGTTTGTCGAGGCCTCGCCCCCGGGCCTGCTCGGGGCTCATGTAGCCGGCCGTGCCCAACAGCAGCCCCGCCGGCGTCGTCTCGAGCGTCAGGGTGGGCGACTGCCGCGGCCCCCGCGCCGGCCCGTCATCCTCTTCGAAGGTCTTCGCCAGGCCGAAATCCAGTACCTTCACCGTCCCTGCCGGGGTGACCTTGATATTCGACGGCTTCAGATCGCGATGAATGATCCCTTTCTCATGCGCCGCCTCCAGACCTTCGGCAATCTGGCAGGCGATTGGAAGCGCATCAGCCACCGCCATCGGTCCCCTTGCCGTGTACTCGGCCAGCGTCGGGCCTTCCACCAGCTCCATCACCAACGCCGGCGTGTTGTCGGTCTCCTCGATGCCGTACAGAGCGGCGATGTTGGGATGGTTCAGCGACGCCAGCATCTGCGCCTCTCGCTGGAATCGCGCCAGGTGATGGCTTTCCGCGGCGAACAACCTCGGCAGGACCTTCAAGGCCACCTGTCTGCCGAGCTTCGTGTCCTCCGCCCGGTAGACCACTCCCATCCCGCCGCGGCCGAGTTCGCCGATAATTCGAAATTGGCCGATCTGCGTATGTTCCAGTGACGCGGCGTCGAGCGCCTCCACCGCGACCGACTCCACCGGCCGTTCGAGGATCCCCTCGGCCCCGAAGTGCGCGTCCA
>CAYLSS010000004.1:0-9636 GCA_964385765.1 uncultured Solibacteraceae bacterium | reverse complement strand
CAGCTCCACTACCTCGGCTTCCAGCGCCACGTCGCCGCCGCACGCTTTCTTGATCCAGGCGGAGCGATCCTCCTCCGCCAATTCGAGCGCCTGCTCAAACACCTCGAGAACG
Source organism: uncultured Solibacteraceae bacterium (assembly GCA_964385765.1). Classification (GTDB taxonomy): domain Bacteria; phylum Acidobacteriota; class Terriglobia; order Bryobacterales; family Bryobacteraceae; genus CAWELS01. Next base: position 9,524 of record CAYLSS010000004.1, on the reverse strand, counting down.
CGGTCCCAGGCTCGTTCTTCTGGCATCGTGTTCTTTGCTATTTCTTCCCCTGGTATAAATGACGATACAAGAGCGCCCGGGCCTTGACCCAGTCACGCTCCACGGTCCGTGTTGTGACGCCCAGTATCTCGGCAGTCTCTTCCGTCGAGAGCCCGCAAAGATACCGGTACTCAACCACTTGGCGCAGCCGGGTGTCGATCTGATCGATCTTGTCCAGCGCCTGGTCCAGCGCCAGCAGGTCGTCGATCTTCGGCGCCACCGGCAGTTGTTTGTCGCCGATCGATGTGCGGTTCCGCTCGACCGCGCGCTTCTCGGCGTTGCGGCGCCGCGCGTAGTCCACCAGCACCTGTCGCATGGCTCGCGCCGCGATGGCATAGAAGTGCTGCCGGTCCTGCCAGTCCACCTGAACCTGGTCCACCAGTTTCAGGTACGCTTCGTTCACCAGGCCGGAGATTCCCAGCGTGTGCGCCGGCCGTTCTGCCGCCAATTGGCGCCGCGCCAGCCGCCGGAGCTCGCCGTATAGCAGCGGAAGCAACCGCTCCATCGCGTTCCGGTTACCGTCACGGGCCTGCACGAGGAGAGCCGTCACTTCTCCGGCCTTCTTCGCCGTTTCCTCTCCCATCTCGCCTCGTTTATAGCACTTTCGAGCCGAACCGCGTGTGACCGGGCGCGACCGGGCGCCAGCGGTGGCCGACATGGTATTTTTCGGACAGCGGAGTCTGATTATGAAAGTGGTCGCATTCAACGGTAGTCCCCGCGAGGACGGCAACACGAGCATCCTGCTCAACTACGTGCTGCGGGAACTGGAAGCGGAAGGAATCGGGACCGAGTTCGTGCAACTCGGCGGCCGTAAGATCAGCGGCTGCACCGCCTGTCGCGAGTGCTTCCGCAACAAGGACCGGCAGTGCTCGGTGACCGACGATGTCTTCAACGAGTGTTTCGAGAAAATGATCGCCGCTGATGGCCTCCTGCTCGGCTCTCCAACCTACTTCACTGATCTGACAACCGAGATGAAGGCCCTCATCGACCGCGGCGGCTACGTCGCCCGGGCGAATGGCGGCCTGTTCCGCCGAAAGGTCGGCGCGGCCGTGGTCGCCGTCCGCCGCCAGGGCGCCCTCCATACCTTCGACTCGATCAACCACTTGTTCCTCATCAGCGAGATGATCGTCCCCGGTTCCACGTACTGGAACGTCGGCATCGGCGGGGACAAGGGCGAGGTCGAAAAGGATGCCGAAGGCATCCAGACCATGAAGAATCTGGGTCGGAACATGGCCTGGCTGCTAAAACGCATAGCTTAGCCGTCCCCCGTCCGCTCCGCATAAGCGTCTGGTTGCCGCACTACACTGCGTGGAAGACACTCACTCCCAGTACTTCTCCCGAACCTCCATCAACTCTGGATATTTCTCGTCCGTATCGCCGACCTCTTCCTTCACGCGCAGCAGTTCCTCTTTCAATCGCGAGACCGTCCCGGCATAAGCCGGCGCATCGTAAACGTTGTTCATCTCCCGTGGATCCTTCCGCAGATCGTACAGCTCCCAGCCGGGCTGCGTCGGCCGGTCAACCGCTCCCTCTGCATCCAAAGGCAGTCCATAAAAGAAGATCAGCTTGTAGTCACTGGTGCGGATCCCGTAATGCGCCGGATTATCGTGGTGAGCCATGTGCATCCAGTAGCGATAGTAAGTGGAGGTGCGCCAATCCCCTGGCGTCGTTCCCTCCAGAATCGGCAGCAGGCTTCGGCCCTGCATAAACTCCGGCGTCTCGATCCCCGCGATGTCTAGCAGCGTCGGAGCCAGATCCGTGTTGTTAACCAGCGCGTCGGACGTCGATCCCGGCCTTACCTTGCCGGAATAGCGAACCAGGAGCGGAATCCGCATCGACTCCTCGTACATCCAGCGCTTGTCGATATAGTCGTGCTCCCCCAGCATGAAGCCCTGATCCGACGTGTAGAAAATGACGGTCTGATCCAGCTCGCCGGACGCCTCCAGATACTCGAGGATCTGGCCGATGCCGTCGTCGACGCCCCGAACCGTTCGGAGGTATTTCTTGAGATAGCGCTGATAGGCGGTGCGTTTGTACTCCTCGGACGGCAGGTCCGGATCCACGAACATGTGATGGCCCATGTTGCGGCGCTTGTTCCGCTTGCCGATCGACGTTCCCATCCCCTTCGTGGCAGCCGATCCGTGGTTCGGCTTCTTCCACAGGCTCTCGGGCTCCGGGATCTCCGTGTCCTCGTACAGCCAGTCGTAGCGCTCCGCATTCTCGAAGTTGTCGTGGGGCGCCTTGAAGTGATGCATGAGAAAGAACGGCTTTGCCCTTTCCCGGTTCTTCAGCCAGTCAAGCGACAGCTTCACGATCACGTCGGAGGAATGACTGGAATCATAGCCTGCAAAGCGCTCCACCTTGTTCGGCCACTCTCCGCCGGACATCCTCAGGATGGGGTTGAAGTAGGAGCCCTGACCCGGCAGAACCGCATAGTAATCAAAGGCCGGTTCCTTGTTGAGGTGCCACTTGCCGATCATGGCGGTCTCATATCCGGCGTTCTTCACCAGTTTCGCCAAATACTGTTTTTCCGGCTCCAGCGACCCGTTGAGTGTGCGGACTCCGTTCACGTGACTGTACTGGCCGGTCAGCAGGGTGGCGCGGCTGGGTGTGCAGATCGAGTTCGTGCAAAAGGCATTGTTGAAACGCATCCCTTCCCCAGCCAGGCGATCGATATTCGGTGTCGGATCCAGCCCCGCCAGCCGGCCGCCATACGCTCCGATCGCATGCGCCGCGTGATCATCCGACATGATGAACAGGATGTTCGGCTGTTCCGCCGAGCGTACCGGGCTCGAGGACAATATCCCGACGGCGATCAGGACCAAAACGGCCGCGCTTCTGGCGGCAATCATCTCAGGCAATTTCATGCTTCACTCCCCATTGACGGAATTCCCGCTCAGGCCGCTCCCGCAAAGGACGGAAGCCGGCGGGAATCCGAACTTCAGCAGCAGTCGGACCAACTGCTGCTTCCTGCAAATGATATCGTCGTAGCGAGGGGAAGGGAAGCGTCGTGGCGTATCACTGATCGACGTTGGGTTCGCGCCATGCCTGTCTATAATTGGAGCGAGTCATGAGAAGACTTCTGATGGTTTTCTCGATCGCATTCCTGCTGGGTGCCGGTTACCTTGTCTTCCGAACAACCGCGCCGTCCAACAGCTTACGGCCGGCGAAGCCCGTGAAGCTTGCTACCGGCGTCTGGGAACCGTATGTGGGACCGGGGCTGAAGGGCAATGGACCCGTTTGCAGAATCGTCTCTGAAACTGTGCAGCGGATGGGCTATGAACCGCAATTCAGTTTCTCGTCTTGGGACTTGATACTGGCCCAGGCTGATATGGCCGAGGTTCTGGGAGTATTTCCCTTCATATCGACGCGAGCCCGCGCCGAACGCTATGAAATCTCCGACCCCATACTCGCTTTTGAGTATGTGCTGTTCTTCGACAGATCCAGGATCGAAAACCCGGATGGCATCCGAACGGCTTCGGATATCAGGAAAGGCGACTACCGCTTCGGCAGAATCGCGGGCTATGAGGTCTGGCCGGAACTCGATGCCCTGGTCTCCGGCCTGGAAGTGGTGGAATACGACACAAGCGCGGGCGCGTTCCGTGCTCTCGCGAATGGCGACATCGACTTCCTGCCGGAAGGCCGGATTGCGGGGCTTGCGATCGTCCGTGGAGCCGCGGTCTCCACTGACGCCGAACGGTTCGGATTCCTTGATGTGAGCCGTAATCCGGTGTTCGGCGCCACCGAGGGCCTGTGCCTGTTGATGTCCAAAAGTCCGGAGTCACGCGAGTTCCTGAAAGCTTTTAATGCGAAACTGGCGAAAGTAAAGCAGACCCTGTTCTACCGGGAGGCTTTGGCGGAGATCAACCGAGGGTCGTCGCAGAGCCTCGTCGAGCTTCGGACCTCCCCGGACGGCGGCTATGTGAAAGTGTCTTTGTCCGGCGGCGCCATGAGGGATGCCTATGTCCCGGCCGGCACTCGAGCGGCTGTCATCGAGTGGCCCGAAGCATTCATCGGCCGGGGCCAAATCCCGCCGGCCCGGCCTGTTCTTTGCAGAGTCAAGCTCTTGAATGGCCCGCTGCAAGGACGCGTCGTGAGGGTCGATGCACGCGCGGTGGCGCTAATCGAATAAAACTCCGTGCCATGAAGCTTAAGCTACTTGCCCCATTCCGGACAGACTTCAGCGTCATAACCGAAGTCCCGACCCTGGCGCCGGACCGCTACGCAAAGTACTGGGACGCTATCTCGGCGCGTAAAAAACAGCTTCAAGCGAAACTTGCCGGTGTGGCCGCCCTCTCGGATGAAGTGAACGAGATACGTTTCGCCCATACGTCGAAACTTCGGCGGAGCCCATTCAATCGCTATCAATCGCTTCGCAGTGACTCTCTCGAACGTACTGTTCATGTCCTCGAGATGGATCTGCCCGGATCGGCGCTGGTCTGGAATCCGGCAGCTAACGGGAATACCCTACGGGCCGCGTTGGTCGCCGGCCTCGACCGCATTGTCTGCCGTGTATTCGACCACGAAATCAGCCTGCTGGAAGCCGATTTCGATCTCGGCGACCGGTTTCAGTCCTCGGGCGCCGAACACATTCCTGAAGCACTGGACCAACTGCAGGAAGAAGCCATAAAACTCGGCGAGAAACTGGCGTTCCTGTGCGCGAACAACTTACTGCAGCCCACATTCGAATGGATCCGCCGCGCCCCGTCGGATAGCGGCGAGGTGGTCGAGAGAAGCTCCGGCAACGCCGGGCAAGCGGCCGGCGGCGAGGTCCTTTGGGTCACCCGGACACTGATGCTGGATCCAGCCGACGTCGGGAACAGGGACGCAATCATCCGGCACTGGCTCAAAGACAGCGGAGGCGCCGAACGGAAAAATGATAAGTCGCTGGCCGACCAGGTCATCGATGGCGATAGAGACCACCTCACTCAATGGCTCAATTACCTGTACATCTCTGCCGGGACTGCCCCTCCGCGGAACGGCGGATCCCATCTCGCCGCCCCTTTCTGCGACAGTTGGGAAGCGATGCTCCACGCACAGTATTTCTATGCCGCCCTCGACGTCGTAGACCTTCATCTCACCAGTATCCTGGCGGAGTCGTTCTCCCCCGGCAATGACCAGAAGATCGGCGAACTGAAGAAGCGGCTGGCGCAAAACATCCGCAAGGCGAACCTGCTGCTGCTTCAGCTCCACGACAACTCGAAGTATTACAAACGCACCGTGAAGGCCGAGTTGGATGAGATCCTCGAATACTGGGATTTCGAGAAAGTCCTGATCCGTCCCGTCCAGAACAAGATCGACCTATGTAAAGAGCGGCTTACCTTCCTCCATGAACAGGTGGCCGAAAAGTCTGCGTTCTATACCGACGGGATCCTGATGGCGATCGGCATCACGGCCATATTCAGCACCGTCCTGGCCTTCGTTGAGTACGGCCGGACCATGGCAAATGACGCCGATCTCGCCAGCTATGACCTGACCAGCCGCTGGAAGGTGATTGACCTCATTGCCGCCCAGCCAACGGATGTCATCCTGGTGATCTCCGGCCTGATTTCCCTGATTCTGGTGATTGTCTACTTCTATTTCCGGGGCCAGCAGAAGGTCTGAGAATGGTTCCGGAACCTGCTTCCCTGCGAAAGCTCGCCGTCGCGAATTTCTGCCTGGAAGCTCAGTTCTGGTTTCCGGTATGGATGCTGTTTCTGAGCCATCGCGGCTTCGATCTGACAACAATGGTCCTCGCCGACGGCTTCTTTCGCTTCACGATGGTGGCGCTCGAGTTCCCTCTCGGTGTGTTCAGCGATCGCCTCGGCAGGAAGCAGAGTTATTGCCTGATCGCTGTCCTGGCGGCAGCCACCTATGCCGGGATCATGTTAGTCAGCGGACGTATCATGCTTTTCTCGGTCTGGTTTCTGTGGGGAGCATTTTGGGCGTTGTCGTCCGGCGCCGCTTCGGCATACTGCTATGAGCTTGTCTCGCTCGAGGGAAAGCAGGCCGACTCCGTGGCGGTCTTTGGATTCATGCGGGCGGTGGCCGGCGCGGCGGCGTTGCTTTCGCATCTCGCGGCTGGTTTCCTGTTCTCCGTCTCGCCTGTGCTGCCGTTTGCGGTCAACGGAGCTTTGGCGCTCGGGGCTCTGGGAATCGCCGTGACACTCCCGGCAACCCCATCCGGCCGGCGCAGTGAACCGTTGCGCGGGCCGCAGTCGTTCCGCCGGTTCCTCTCGATCTCCGGCCGGGACGCCACTTACTTTGCCGAGATCGTCCTGCTGGCCGTCGCGCTGGTCTATTTCTGGAGTCCCCGTATCCTCATGCAGCCGCTCTTTCTGGAGTTGGAAATTACCCCGGCGCTCGTCAGTGCGGTCTACTTCTGCTACTCTCTGGCGGGCGTCATCGCCGGGCTCGCCGCCAACCGGATTCGAGTCTTGCTGGGCGACAGGCTGTCGATTATCGGAGGAATGGCGCTGCTGTGGTCGGGAATCCTGCTGGTCGCCCTGGCGCCGGGCCGCCTTTCCTTGCTGTTCTTCCCGCTAATCAGCTTCGGTTTCTTTCTTGCGAACACGCTGCTCGAGGTGCTTCTACATCATCGGCTGGAGAACAGGAACCGGGCGGCCATACTATCGGCCGCCAGCTTCCTCGGCGGAGTCTTCATCATCTTTGCCCGTCCGGGCCTGGGACTCCTGGCCGATTGGAAAAACACTCCCTTCGCTTTTCAGGTTTGGGCCGGCGCTGGTGTTGCGGTTCTGATTCTCTTCGGCCTGTTGATACGTAAACTGCCGCTTCCCGGCCAGCAGCCTCGCTCCGCCTGACGCGGTCTCAATCGGCGAATGTATGTCAGACAATTCTGATAGTATGTCAGACAGAGATGGCGTCCAAGAGAATCTCCGTGCGCATCGGCTCCCAGTTGGACAGACAACTTCGCCGCCGAGCCAAAGAAACTGGCAAAAACGAATCGGCCGTCGTCCGTGAGGCGCTTGGGGACTATTTATCCCGGACGTCGTCGACTTCGTCCGCCAGGACTGTCTATGACCTCCTCGAGGAAAAGAGACTGATTGGGTGCCTGACAGACACTCCGCCCGATCTCAGCACGAATCGTGAGCGCTTTGAAGGGTTCGGCGAATCGCAGTGATGCAGGTCCTTGTCGATACCGGGCCACTGGTGGCCCTACTCGCCAGCCGTGATCAGTACCACCGGATATGCTCGGAAACAATTAGACGAGTAGCTCCGCCAATGTTGACCTGCTGGCCCGTCATCACCGAGGCCGCATGGCTGCTCAGACATCAACCGGATGGAGTGCAAAAACTGCTGGCATTCGTGGCGACAGGCGCGGTCAGTATCCTCACCCTTGGGAGCGAGGATGCTCGTCCAATCTCGGCGATCCTCAAGAAGTTTCACAGGCTGAAACCGCAGATCGCGGATGCCGCAATTGTCCATCTCGCGGAACGGGAGTCGGTTCGAATTGTGTTCACGCTGGACCGCCGGGATTTCCGCGTGTATCGCCTGAAACGGGGTCGGGCGCTCCAGATCGTGCCGTAGTCCGCTTGTTGTGGGACGGACCCTGCTTGTTTACACTGAACGACAGCATGCCGACTCGCCGCCGCTTCCTCGAGAACGCCCCTCTTCACTATCTTCTAGCCGCATTCCTCCTCGTCACCCCGCCGGCGGCTGACGCCCAGCAACGCTGTGCCGGAACCACTCCGGCCAGCGGCTTTGCCGGAGAGATTGGAAAGACCGCGGCCGATTCCAAGCCCGCGCCGCTGCCGCAACGCCGCGCCCGACCCGGCAGCCCCGACATCGTCTACATCGTCCTCGACGACACGGGGTTCTCCGACCTCGGTGCGTACGGCGCGGAAGTGGACACGCCGCATATCGACTCACTCGCGGCCGGCGGGCTCCAGTACACGAACTTCCATTCCAAGGCTGTCTGCTCGCCCACGCGCGCCTCCCTGCTCACCGGCCGGAACACTCATTCCGTCGGCATGAAAGAGCTGGCCGGAACGGATCAGGGCTATCCTCACTCCCGCGGGCGCGTTACGGCCGCCGCCGCCAACGTCGCCCAGATCTTGCAGCGGCGGGGCTACAGCGCCCTGGCCGCCGGAAAATGGCACCTTCTGCCCCGCAGCGAGATGAAGGCGAGCGGGTCGCGCGAGCACTGGCCCCTGCGGAAGGGCTTCGATCGCTACTATGGCTTCCTCTACGGTTGGACCGATCAATACCATCCTGACCTGGTCGAGGATAACCACGCCATCCAACCGCCGGACCGGCCCGATTACCATTTCTCGCAGGATATCGACGAGATCGTGAAGCTGGTGACCGAGGGGGCTGGCGGCGACGCCGAACGGGCCGCGAAACTGAACGCGGCGGCACGGGATCTGGCGGACGAGCCGGAGATCAGGAAGAAGCTCTCCCTGAAGGCCTTCGAGTACGGGATGAAATCGACGGAGGGGTTGGAAGAGGCCGGGCGGGCGGTCAAGGCCCTTGCCGCGGAGGGATCGCTGGAAGAGGGTGCTCTCGCCGACATGCGGCTGGATGTGCTCGAGAAACAGTATACATTGACACGGGGCCAGAAACAGCGGGCGGCGGGCGAGGAACTGGTAACCCTGCTCATGGATCGCGCCGATTCCCTGGTCGCTTCGGGCACGAGCGGCGAAGCCCGTGAGCTTTACAAACGGGCGCTGGTTATCGCGGGTGCCGTTGGTGACGGCGCCACGGCCGGTAAGCTGCGGGACAGGATTCAGTTGTGCCAGGAGCGGATGGCGCTGGAGAAAAAGGTAGCGGACCTGGAGGCCCGTCTCGAGAAAAACCCGAAGGATGCAAAGACGCGGGAGGAGCTTATCACGTACTGCCTGGTGGAACTGGACAACCCCGACCAGGCAGCCGGGTACCTGGCCGACGATACCGACCTGGCGCTGGCGACCTACGTGAGAATGGCCGCCGAGGACGTTTCCGCGTTGGAGCCGACGGAGTGCGTCGAGCTCGGCAAGTGGTATGAGAAGATGGGCACGGGCAAGCCGCGGCAGATCCGGATCGCCGCGCTCCTGAAGGCGCGATCCTACTTCGCGCGGGCGGCGGAAGGCGAGGGGAAATCGAGCGTGACGAAGCTGAAGGCGAAGCTGGCGCTGAATGATGTGGAGAAGGATCTGGACGGACTGGGCTACGTGCCGCCGGACCGAATCCGGAAGGGCGTGTGGGTCGATCTGACGAAGTATTTCGATCCGGATTCGCCGCGGAACGTGGGGAAGATCGAGACCAGGGGAAAGGTGATCGCCCTCATGGGCAGCGGCGGCACGTACAATAGCGGGAGTTGGGTCATACCCATCGAGGCCGACGGGGAGTACCTGCTCCGTCTGAGGCTTCAATTCACGACCAAGGCCGGGTATCCCACAGCGTATATCGACCTGCCGTGCGGTTCCGGCCATCGGACCTACCTGGGTATTCGCTACTATATAATGGGTATTCAGGGTATTGGGGGAAATAGTTGGTCCACCACCGCC
>CAYLSS010000003.1:6841-20636 GCA_964385765.1 uncultured Solibacteraceae bacterium | reverse complement strand
GTGCGGGCTACCGGCAGATTCCGTGGGGCTACAAACGGGCGCACGATACGGATCCCACGCTGATGGTCGATGTCGTCGATGAAGAGGATCAGCCGGTCGTGAAGGGACATCGGCTGCACCGTAACCCGAAGCTCGTCGAGGAAACGATTCGCTCGGGCCACATCACCACCTGGACCGACTACGAATCCCGCTGGTATGCCTTTCCGCAATTCGACCAGTGGATCGAGGAGCACTGGAATGGCTGTAATTCCTATCATCTGGCCGGGAAGTCGCTCGACGCATTGCGCGGGGAGCCTGTGCAACTGGCGATCCTCGATCCGCGGGGACGTCTTGAAAAGCTGTTGAGCCGGTGGCTTTAGGCCAGTGTCACCTGGCTCCCTCATCACTGAACATGGCGATGACCTTTAGGCGGTTCCTGATTCCTTTTGAGTAGCATGGCTGATCGCTGGATCCTCTGGACGATTGTTGCCGCATACGTGGCCTTCATCTTCACCAAGGGAGTTTTGAAGGTTCGGAAGATTAGCAACGCCGACGACTTTCTGGTCGCCGGGCGCAATGTCGGCTGGTTCTTCCTCTTCTGCACGATGGGCGCGACCATCATCGGAGGCGGCGCTTCGATCGGCGCGATCGGGCGCACCTATGAGTGGGGCGTCCTGATGCTGCTTGTGTCTCTCGGCTGGTACTTCCAACTCATCTTTTCCGGAGTATTCGTCGCCCCTAAATTCCGCGATGCCCGGCTCTACACCGTCGCCGGATACTTCGGCCATCGTTACGGCGAACAACCCCGCTTCGTCATGCTCATCCTCTCGGTTCTGTTTTCAGTCTTTGTCGTGGCTGCGCAGATGGCCGCTTTCGGCAGTGTGCTCTCCGCCATTGCGCCCGATGCCGCGTCCGCCGGACAAATGCTTACCTGGGCCATTCTGATCGGCGGGACGATGGTCGTCATTTATAGCACCGCCGGCGGCCTCCTGGCCGTCATTCATACCGACGTCTACCAGTTCATCATCCTCGTGGCCGGCTTCGCCCTGACGCTTGGGGCCTGCGTGCCGGACCTGCTCGAGTCGTGGACCCGCGTGGCGGATACCGTCCCGGCGGCATTCTTCCATCCACACGGCGACAAGGGCTGGATCTTTTTGGTGACTACCTTCCTCGCATTCCTGCTGGGCGAAACGTTTGCCCCCGGCTACGTGACCCGTTACTGCGTGGGCAAGAATATCCGCGAAACAAAGGGCGGCATAGCCGGCGTCGGGTTCTTCCTTGCGCTGACCTTTCCCGTGGTCCTCTTTTTTATCGCTCTCTACGCGCGGATTCATTTCCCGGAGATTCCGCCTCAGCAGGCCCTGCCGATGGTGGTCAAGCAACTGAACAACCCGCTGGTGGGCGGCCTCATGATTGGCGCACTGCTGATGGCCGTCATGTCGTCAGCCGACTCCGCGCTGAATTCATCGACGGCGATTTTCGTCAAGGATCTTTTCCAGCATCAGCTCGGCTGGGAAGACACCGGCGACGGCCGCATTCTGAGACTTTCGCGGATGTGCTCGGCCGCCCTTGGAATCACGTCTATCATGATCGCCATCAGTTGGCCGGACATCATCGGCCTGTTGCTGATCACATATACGGTTTGGGCTCCCGCGGTGATCCTCCCCATCTGCGTGGGCGTCTTTTCGAAGCGGCGCTCGCGCTGGCTCAACCGTTCGATCACGACTACGATGATCGGAGCAACAGTCCTCACCCTCGTCTATCGCTCCCTCCCCGTTCTCAGGAACAGGCTGGACTGGCGACTGCTGCCCGAGCCGGCCTACGGAGTCATCGAAAGCCTCGATGCGTCGGTGTTCGGCGTCATGACATCGGTGGTCATCTTTACCGTGATGTCGCTTTATGGACGCGCCCGCGGCTTTCCCACAGACCGGCCCTCGGAGCCGGCAGCCCCATCGGTGAAACACGAAGCCTGAGAAGCTTTCCAGGTTTTGGTCACCAGCGAGGTCTGTACGAGGGCAACCGGTGCGGCGATCCCCGCCCCGCGTTTGGAACCGCACTGGCTGATCTGCCGCGGTCGACGGACAAACTCGCCTGGTCGTCGCCGATCTGGATCACGGTGCAGCCATGACTGGTATGATGACCGCTTGTAGAGAAAGCCATGAGCATCCTCTTCCTTCTATTTTTCGGGCTCCTGGTCTGGGGCCAGATCACACCTGAACCGGCAACGGCTTCCCGTCTTGAAGTGGCCGACAACGGACGCTACCTCCAGTGCGAGGACGGAAGACCTTTCTTCTACCTCGGGGATACGGCCTGGGAACTTTTCCACCGGCTGGACCGGAAAGATGCTGACCTCTATCTCGCCAACCGCGCACGGAAGGGCTTCACCGTGATCCAGGCAGTCGCGCTGGCGGAACTGGACGGGCTCAATACGCCGAACGCCTACGGTCACCGGCCATTGGTGGACAACGACCCGGCCCGACCGGCGATTAAAGATGGCCCGGCGGACGACTATTGGGATCACGTCGACTACATTGTCAATCGCGCTGAAGAACTCGGCTTGTTCATCGGAATGCTTCCAACCTGGGGTGACAAGTGGGTCAAGCGCTGGGGGATCGGCCCCGAGGTGTTCAACGCTCGGAATGCCGAGGCGTACGGGGAGTTTCTTGGGCGGCGGTACAAAGACAAGCCGATCATCTGGATCCTTGGTGGTGATCGGAGCCCGGACACCGAGCGCCATGTGACCATCATTCGGGCCATGGCCCGCGGCTTGGCGAAAGGAGATGGCGGAGCCCATCTGATGACCTTTCATCCACAGGGCGGCGATTCTTCTTCCGAGTGGTTCCACGGGGACGACTGGCTGGACTTCAACATGTTCCAGTCCGGTCATTCCCGGCTGCTGAATCCCAACCACGAGATGACTTTGGCGGACCGGCGCCTGACTCCCGCAAAGCCCGTGATCGACGGTGAACCCTGCTACGAGGACCATCCCGTGAACTGGCACCGGGACGACGAGACCGGATGGTTTGACGAGTGGGATGTCCGGAAGGCGGCATATTCGTCGATGCTCGCCGGCGCGGCCGGCCACACCTACGGCGATCACAACATCTGGCAGATGTGGCGGCCGGGGCGCAAACCGATCTCGGTGGCGCGGACCCCGTGGCGCCACGCACTCGATCATCCAGGATCGTTCCAGATGGGCCATTTCCGGCGGCTCTTTACCCTCCGGCCCTTCCATCAGCTTGTGCCCGACCAGTCGCTTATCGCCGCGGAAGTCGGATCCGGCGCCGATCACATGCGTGCTGCCCTCGCCACCGACGGCAGCTTCGCCCTTGTCTATCTGCCCACCGGAATTCCCGTGACCATCGACATGACGAAGCTGTCCGGCCAGAGCGCCAGGGCATGGCTATTCAACCCGCGCCAAGGGATTGCCGAGCCGGTCGGCGAGTTTCCCACGGAGGGACAGCAGCGTTTTGAGGCACCCTACAGCGGCCGCAACAATGATTGGGTCCTGATCCTGGATGACGTTTCGCAGGATCTGCCCCGCGTCGAACGCGGGCACTGGCGATAATGAGCCCCCTCAGAATGGGGCGGCAGGGGGCGAGCGCGGCCTTTGCTTTCTCTCTGTAGCTAAACAAAGGAGGGCGCCGCTTACTCGGCCTTGGGGAAAAATCGGTGACCTATTCCAAGAGCCGGTTGTACCGGCGGAGAACGTCCCGGAGCTGGTCATGCGGGAGAGCATGGACGCGGTTGCCGTTGATTCCGGTCATAGTTTTCGCGGCCACCAGGGCATTGAGGATGGCTTCCTCGGTGGCATGAACGGTGGCTTCAAACAGCGGGTTGATCCGGTCATTCGGAAGCATAATCAGTTGCTGGGTTTCGGTGCGACTGGCGGCGCCCGGGTTGGCGGTGGAGAAAGCGAGGAAGATGTCGCCACTGTAGTTCGAGCCATGGCCGCCGACACGGCTGATGCCGATCGGAACGCGCCGGGCGAGACGCTTCAGTTGATGGGGGAGGAGCGGTGCGTCGGTGGCGACGAGAACAATGATGGAGCCGGCGCCCTCATCCGCGGGCGGGGTGTTGGTGACAGGCATCAGGTCAGTAATCTCGCGGCCAACGGGGACCCCGGCGACAGTGAAAGTCGAGCGGGAACCGTAATTTGTCTGAACCAGAACGCCCACGGTGAATTCGCCGTCAGCGGTCACCTTGCGCGACGATGTGCCGATGCCGCCCTTGAAACCGTGGCAGACCATGCCGGTGCCCCCGCCCACGTTACCCTCGGCGACCTCACCGGAAGATGCGCTTTCGAGGGCGGCGAAGGCGTGTTCCTCGGTAACGTGGAAGCCGTTAACGTCATTGAGGCGGCCATCATAGGTCTCGGCAACCACGGGCAAGGCCCAAAAGGTGTTGCGGGTGCCGGGCAGCGGATCATAGAGTTGGTTGCGGACCATCCACTTGACGACAGCGTCACGCACGACACCGACGCTGTGCGTGTTGGTGATCATGAACGGCCCTTCGAGAAAACCGGACTCCTCGACCCAGGTGGTCCCGGTCATCTCACCGTTGCCGTTGAGGGAATACCAGCCGGCGAAGACGGGGTCGTGCTTCTTACCCCGGGGGAGGACGGCCGTGACACCGGTTCGCACCGGGCCCTGCCCAACCACGAGCTTGCCTTCGCCGGAGATCAGTGTGGTGTGTCCGACTTCCACGCCGGCGACGTCGGTGATGGCGTTCAGCGGTCCCGGAATCCCGTCGAACGGGATCCCGAGGTCCCGGGCTCTCGGTTTGTCGGCGCCTTGTATTGATATGACCGCCAGGGCCATTAGCGCAATGATGCGTCCATTGAGAATCATCATCGAATAGCTCCTCTGCAACCGGCGGATCTGCTTCCTCCGGTATGGGCGATTCCGGGAACTGCTCGTGGAAGCCATGGTACCGGAAAACGCGCCTGTGATTTTGCCCCAGGATTATGGTGTCAATGACTCCACCGATATCGATGCGGCAGAATGTAGCAGAGGTTCATGGACGCCGCAAGCACAGCCGGACGACCATCTTTCCCGACGGCAAAGCAGGAACTGCTGCTGACCTGCACGCACGCATTCACCTGGGAGTCGCCTCCGCTGCTCTGGGTAGCCGACGCTGCGACCCTGATCCGGACCGCCCCTGCAATCCACTGGGAGCGCCTGCTCCGCAATGCTCGCGACACGCATACGGTGCTTCCTTTGCGCGAAGCTTTGGGCTATGTCAGCACGAGGTCTCAGGTTAACCAGCCGATCGATTTCCTTCGAGATCTGGAAGCCGCTCGCGTTTCCGGCGAGGACCGGAGGCTGCACCATTGGCTGTCCGACCCCGAGCGGCACACCAGCATCTTGCGACGCCGCTCTCTCCGGCTTCCCGGGCAAGCTTTCTTCTCCGTTCCTCGCCGGTCAGGGTGAGAAAGCGGATGTTGCGGCCTGGCGCTTCCTCAGCCAGCCGGACGACATCCGCGTGCGATTCGAGAAAGGTGTGCCAGGTCAAGATATCCAGGTTGCCGGCGGGAACGGAGTCGCGCCAGTGCTCGATCAGAGAGCGCAAGTAGCCGGGAAGGTGAATGTGACGTGAGAGATTGAAGATCAGGACGCGACTCATTGGAGTACGCCTTGCCCTTCCCAATGCGCCAGCATCCGCCGGGCTTCGACGAATTCCGGGGCGGCCCGAACCACGTCGCGCAGTGAAGCGATCGCGAGCGGAGCAGCGTGCAGCCGCGCCGCGGTTTGAGCCAGGTACCAGGAGACGCGCCAGTGGCGGAGGCCCAGGGCTAGCGCTGTCTGAAACTCGGAGAGGGCGCGGGCGTTCTGGCCGAGTTCTCCCAGGATCAAACCGGACCACAGCCGCAACATCCCGTCGCGAGGATAGGTGTTCCGGTAGTGGAAGACTCCGCCGGCGCCCTCATTTTGCAAAACGGGGGACGAGGCTGCAATGGTCTTCTCCGCCGCCAGCAGTTCCGGAGGCTCAGTCGACTTGAGGCTCACGCGGAATTGCGGGGCCGACTCTCCCAGGGATGCGGCGAACAGAGCCGCCGCGGATGCGCCGGCCGGGGCGTCCCGGAGACGGTGCGCAGACTTCGGCCTCGCCAAGATCCGCTCGTAGGTCTGCAGGAGCGGTCGGCTCGCCTTGACGGCGCCGAAGCACCGGTGAGCCCAGGCGCGTGCGCCGCGTCCCAACCGACGGCGCTCCGCCGGTTGCCGGAACAGGCGCTGGATGGCTTCACAGTATTCCCGCTCGCTGTGAACAACCAGCCCCGTCCGGTGGTTGTGCGCGAGCTCGCGAATGCCTCCACGATGAGAATCTCATCCGGTGTGATGGTCTGCGCCAGGATGCTCCGGATTGCCTCGGAGTACAGCGCGGCGGCTTCATTGCATTCGATGCGATCTTTGCTCGAGTCGCAGGAAGCGGCCGAAACAGAGCGGCTCGGAGATCTGTTCCGGCACCAATTGGAAAATGGATCACTGAACAACGATGTGTTCTATTTGCTTCATCTGAACCCCTGGAAACAGATCGGATCCGCTTTCTTCGGCGGGTGGCGCAAGCACCGGCGTCTGCTGCAGTCAGTGGAGAAAAGCCTTGCCGGAGCGCCTATCCCCTGGTCCAAGCGCGTCGCGGACCTGCTCCGGTCCGTCCGGGAGCTGCGGCCGGACTCCATGCGCATGCTCCGCGCGCTCGCCATGACCAAGGCACGGTGCTCAGGGTCAGCGAAATAGTGAAACGCGATCTTCTATCGGGGGTCTGTATCTTGATGCGCCTGGCTCTATGAGCGAGGGTTAAGATAACGATGAAAAACGCACCTGAATTTGAAAAGTCCGATGCTCTGCTGGTAGTTGATGTCCAACGCGATTTCTGTCCCGGCGGCGCGCTCGTCGTGGAAGAGGGGGACAAGGTGGTTCCTGTTCTGAACGAGTGGATCCAGGTAGCGCCTCGCCACGGGGTTCCACGCTACTTTTCCCGTGACTGGCATCCACTGGGACATCCGAGTTTCAAGGAAACTGGCGGGCCCTGGCCGGTGCACTGCCTGCAGGACAGCGAGGGCGCTCGATTCCATCCGGATCTAAACGTTCCGGACGGCGCTGTGATTGTGTCGAAAGGCACGCGGTTCGATCGAGATCAATACTCCACGTTTGACGGGATGGGTTTGGCGGAGGAGTTTCGGCGAAAAGGCATTCGGCGGGTTGTCATCGGCGGCCTGGCCCAAGACATTTGCGTCCGGGCATCGGCGCTGGATGCGAGGAAGGCGGGCTTCGCGGTCCTCCTCATTCTGGAAGCCACTCGGCCTGTCTCGCCGGACGATGGCGTTGCAGCCGTCGGCGAGATGCGCGAGGCTGGTGTAAAGATACTGGAATAAAGGGATTCATAGTGACCGGCCGAGCGCCGGAGCGCCGAACGACAGTACGATTCAGCACAACCCCAAGAGGCGTCGCGCCGGGCGTGAGTCTCCACTGTTTTGAAATAGCTTAAGAAAAGGGGGGTGGGCATGGAACAGCAGCGAGAGGATCTCCGAATCCGCCGGGAGAGGATCGGCCGAATTCTCGACCGGAAGGGCCGGGACATTTGGTCACTGCCACCTGAAGCGACCGTCTATGACGCCATCGCGAAGATGGCTGAAAAAGGCGTTGGGGCGATCATGGTGGTTTCCGAGGGCAAGCTGGTCGGGGTCATATCGGAGCGCGACTACGCGCGGAAGGTAATCCTAAAGGACCGTTCGTCCCGGAAAACAATGATCAAGGAGATCATGACAAGTCCGGTGATCACGGTGACGGCCGACCAGACCGTGGAGGACTGCATGGATGCGATGACCAAGCATCGCGTCCGCCATCTGCCGGTCATGGAAGGTGACGAATTGATCGGGGTCATCTCCATCGGCGATTTGGTCAACAGCATGCTGACCGCGCAAGCGAAGACGATCAGTCACCTCAACAACTACATTCTGGGTAAGAGCTGATCTTATCCGGCCGGCCGAACGGCATCGCGGACGATTTCGAGCAGCGGCGCCGGATACGCGCCGATCCAGACGAGCGCCACCGTCAAAACGGCCAGAACCAGCACGCCCGGCCGTGCCAACGGTGCACTTATGGGCGCGGGGCCGGGTTCCGAATGCGGCGCGTAGAGCGCGATGACAATCCTTAAATAGTAGAAGAGCCCGATGGTGCTGGCCACGATCAGCACCAGAATCAGCAGCCAGAGGGAAGCCGAAGCTCCGGCGGCGAAGAGGTAGAACTTACCCACGAATCCCGCGGTGAGGGGGATGCCGGCCAAGGACAAAAGCATGGCCGTGAAGACGGAAGCAAGCAGCGGCCGCCGCCAGAAGAGGGACCGATAGTCATCGATGCGGTCCGCTTCGGCGCCGGATCGGGAAAGAAGCGTCACCACGCCGAAGGCGCCGAGACTGGTGACGAAATAGGCGGTCACGTAGAGCGCGGCGGCCCGGGTTCCGATTGCTCCTCCCGCAAGGAAGGCGATCAGTAAGTAGCCCATGTGGGCGACCGAGGAGTACGCGAGGATGCGCTTCACGTTGTTTTGCTGAAGCGCCAGCAGGTTGCCGCCGAGCATGGAGGCGACCGCCACCACGGCGAGAGTCAGGAAGAGGGGAGTCTGAGCGCCGATTTCGGCCGGGTGGAAGTACCGAAGCAAGAGGGCGAAGACGGCGCCCTTCGAAACGGTGGCCAGAAATGCCGTCACGGGCACCGGAGCTCCTTCGTATACGTCGGCCACCCAGAGATGGAACGGCACCAGGGCCAGCTTGAACCCCACTCCGACAAGGATCAGCGCCATGCCCCCGAGCACGAGCGTCGAGTTGGATTCCGAAGTCAGCAGGGCGGCAATCCGTTCTAGATCCATGGTTCCGCTTGACGCATAAACCAGAGCCATGCCGAACAACAGGAAGGCCGAAGAGGCGGCGGCCAGAATCAGATATTTGATGCCCGCTTCGAGGGGACGCTGAACGAGGTAGGGATAGGCAATCAGCGCATAGAGGCCAATCGTGAGTGTCTCCAGCCCAAGAAAGAACGAGGCGAAGTGGGTGCTGCAAGCCAAGACCGTGCCTCCGAAAGAGGCCACGAGCACCAGTGTATAGAATTCCTCGCGATTCCCTTCGTAAGTGGTCAGATAGCCGTGGGCGAGCACAGTTACCGCCAGGGCGGCAGCGAGAATGAGGGCGATGAAGAATCGCGCGTACGCGTCGATGTTTAGCAGAAAACCGGCTTCAGTCGAGCCGCTGGAGGTCAGCGTCACAAGCAAGGCAATGGCTAGGCAGGCGACGGTGAGGCCGTTGGTGGCGGAGTGGCGTCTTGAAATGGCGCCCACCAGCATGACCAGGACAGCCCCGCCGGCGATCAGGATCAGCGGAGATAGAGCGGTCCAGTCAATTACGTTCATGCGGTCTCCAGAAGACTAGTTTTGCCGGTTCGGCATATTTTTCGATAGATCGAAGGCTTGGCCGGAACACGTCGAATACGGGTTGCGGGTAGAGTCCCAGCGCAACCAGAAGCAAGATCATGGGAGCGAAGACGGCAGCCTCTCTCCGGCTGAGGTCGGGCAGACTCAATCCCCCGGCGGCTGGACCGTGGAAACCCTTCTGCACGAGATGCAGCGAGTAGATGGTAGCCGCCACAACACCGACCGTTCCGGCAACCGCCAGCGGTATATTGACCGCGTAGGCGCCCACGAGGACGAGGAACTCCGCGACGAAGTTCCCGAGTCCCGGGAGTCCGAGCGAGGCCATGGCAAAGAAGAGCGCGACGCCGCTAAGCCGCGGCATCACCGTCCAGAGTCCACCCATCCGATTGAGGTCGCGGGTATGCATCCGCTCCTGCAGCGCGCCGGCGATGATGAACAGAGCGCCCGTGCTGAGCCCGTGACAGATCATCTGCATGAGCGCGCCCTGTGCGGCGAACTCGTTGAAAGCAAAGACACCCAGCAGGACGAAGCCGAGGTGGCTGACGCTGGTGTAGGCCACCATCCTTTTGAAGTCGGTTTGAGCAAATGCGAGCAGGGCGCCGTAGAGGATGCCCACGACGGCGAGGAGGAGGATGACGGGCGCCAGTTCTCGCGAGGCGTCCGGGAATAGCGGGATTACGAAGCGCAAGAGTCCGTAGGCGCCGGTCTTCAGCAGGAGTCCGGCGAGGACCACGCTACCGGCAGTGGGCGCTTCGGTATGGGCGTCCGGCAGCCATGTATGCACCGGGACCATGGGGAGCTTCACGGCGAACGCGGCAAAGAAGCCGAGCATCAGCCATTGCGCCGTCGCGGGAGGCATAGTTTGGCCAAGCAAGTCCTCATAGGAGAATGAAAACGAGCCAGCGCTCTGGTAGTGAAGGAAGGCCAGCGCGATGACGGCCGCGAGCATCAACAGCCCGCTGAGCTGCGTGAAAAGGAAGAATTTCACCGCCGCATAGACACGCCGTTCGTGTCCCCAGATGGCGATCAGGAAATACATGGGAATCAACATCAGCTCCCATGCGAAGTAGAACAGGAACAGGTCCATGGCGAGGAAAACCGCCACGATGCCGGCCAGCACCCACATGAGGTTGAAGTGGAAGAAGCCGACGCGTCGGCGGATCTCGGTCCACGAGGCCAGCACTGCGGTCATCCCGAGAAACGACGTCAGGATCACGAGTGGGAGACTCAAACCGTCGATTGCCAGATGAAAACGGATACCGAACTCGGGGATCCAGGACCAGTTCAACTCGGCGAGCCACTCTCCTTCAATGGCGGCCGGAGCGCGAGCCCACAAGACCAAGCCGAGGGCCAAAGTGATGCCGGTGGCCGCCAACGAGATCCATCGAGGGAGCTGTTCGCTCCACCGGTCGGCGGCCCAGGCCAGTATGCCCCCGACCAGTAGAATAACAATGAGCCAAAGCAAGATCATGACAGAAGCACCACCGCGAGAAACAGGACTGCACCGCCGGCAATGCCGGTGGCATACCAGCGCATCCGGCCTGTTTGCAGCAGGCTCAGCCAGCGATGCGACGCAACCGTCCCGCGACTGAGTCCGGTGTAGAGGGAGTCGATCACGTCGGCCTGGTTGACCGTTGCCAGCCAGATCACGGGCCGGACAAGCAACACGTTGTACAGCCGGTCGAACGCCCAGCCCGCGCGCCACAATTGGTGGAGCGCTTTCCCGGGTCCGGAGGCCAAAGCTTCGGCAAGCGCTCGATTCCTGACGAAGAGGACGAAGGCAAGCGCCAGTCCGATCAGGAACATGGCGCTTGAAATGACCGCGGATCCCAGCTCGGTGATGGCGCCGGCGCGCGCCTCCACCACAGGCGGCAGCGCGCCTTCGAGGAAGTGGGAGAGCTGGTGCGAACCGGGGAGGTTGATGAAACCGGCTACGATCGAGAACACTGCGAGCACCGCCAGCGACGTGCGCATCTTCCATTGCGGCCGCCGGTCGGGGCGGGTCCGCATGTCGCCATAGAACACGAGAAAGATGAGGCGATAGGTATAGAGGGCGGTCAGAAGGACCCCGGCGGTGGCGAGCAGCCACAGCCGTGGACTACCATACTCCGAGGCCCAGGTCTCCCACAGAATCAGATCCTTGCTATAGAAGCCCGAAGTCACGAGCGGCAGGCCGGCCAATGCCGAGCCTCCGATCAGGAAGCTCCAGAAGGCCACGGGGAGCTCTTTTCGAAGACCGCCCATGCGAAAGATGTCGTGTTCGTGATGGAGAGCGTGAATCACCACGCCGGCGGCCAGGAACAGAAGCGCCTTGAAGAAAGCATGGGTCATGAAGTGGAACATCGCCGCCGCCCAGGCGCCGACGCCGAGCGCCACGAACATGTAGCCGATCTGGCTGATGGTCGAATAGGCGAGAACGCGTTTGATGTCGGATTGGGCCAACGCACTGAAGCCCGCGAGCAGCATGGTGACGACGCCGATTCCCGCCACCAGGGTGAGAACCGATGGTGCGAGCACGAACAAGCCGTGCGTCCTGGCGATCAGATAGACGCCGGCGGTCACCATGGTGGCTGCGTGAATCAGCGCACTGGTGGGAGTAGGGCCGGCCATGGCGTCCGGTAGCCATGTTTGCAGAGGCAGTTGGGCCGATTTCCCGACAGCGCCGCCGAGTATCAGGAGCGCCGCCGCCACGGCGATTGCCGAGCCGGGCTCCCACTGCTCCAGCGAGCGGAAGAGCACGTCCTGGATCCGCAGCGTTCCCAACTCGTGGAAAATCAGAAACAGCCCGACGGCGAGGGCCACGTCTCCAATGCGGGTTACCAGGAACGCCTTGCGGGCGGCCCTGCCATTGGCCGGATCGCGATACCAGAAGCCGATCAGCAGGTAGCTGCATAGTCCCACGCCTTCCCAACCCACGTACAGCAGCAGAAGGTCGCCGGCGAGCACCAGCACCACCATCGCAGCCACGAACAGATTCATGTAGGCAAAGAAACGGCTGAAGCCTTCGTCGCCGGCCATGAACTCGGCCGAGTACAGGTGAATGAAGAAACCGACAAAGGTGACCACCACCACCATAAGCAGCGACAGTGGATCGAGGTAGAGCGAGATTTCCGGCTGCAGCCCGCCGACATCGATCCATTGCCAGAGCGTCTGTGAAAAGGCCGCCCGCACCGGAGGCGCGAGCAGGAACTGGGCTCCGACAAGGATGGAGACCAACGCGGCGGCGCCCACCGAGCCAACGCCCACGATGGTAGACCCGCGAGGCGACAGGCGCGGCCCGAAAATGACCAGCAGCAGGAAGCCGACCATGGGCAATGCGGGTATTAGCCACAAAAGATCGAGCATTTTAACCCTTCATCTCGCTGGGCGCGTCGGCGTCCAGGACCTTGTAGCGCCGGTAAATCTGTAGTACGAGGGCCAACCCGACGGCAACCTCGGCGGCCGCCATCGTGAGGATGAAGAGCAGCATCACCTGTCCGTCCGGCTGCCTCCAGCCGGCCCCCGCCGCGACAAACGCCAGCCCTGCGGCGTTCAGCATCACCTCGATGGACATCAGCATGAAAATCAGATTGCGGCGCACCAGCAGCCCCACCAGTCCAAGGGCGAAGAGCACTCCCGCCAGGAGCAGTCCGTGTGTCATCGGGATGGCTGTCATTGAGGTTCTCCCTGGCGCCGTCCTAGGTGGTAGGCTCCCACCAAGCCGGCCAACAGCAGCAACGATGCCAGTTCGACGCCCATCAGATAGGGGCCGAACAGCGTCATGGCAACTTCTCTTGGACCGACTGCCTCCGCCCCCGCGTTGTCGACACCGGAGGCCCCCACCACGTAGACGACCTCTCCGATCAGGATCGCCGCCAGAAGGCCCGGCCATCGCCAGGCATTCAGTTGGAGCCATTGGCGCTCGGTTTCCGTAGTTTGCTCACCGAGATTCAACATCATCACGACGAACAGAAACAGCACCATGATGGCGCCGGCGTAGATGATCACCTCCAGCGCCGCGGCGAACGGCGCGCCCAATAGGAAGAAAATCAACGCCACCGCCAGCAGCGAGATGACCAGATAGAGCAAGCCGTGCACGGCGTTTCGCCGGGTCAGCATCAAGAGGGTGGCTGCTACTGCAACAGCCGCGGTGATGTAGAAGATAGCCAGCATGGTTACTTGTTCACGGCATCAAGCTACGGATGTCGACGGGCGGGGCCTCGCGTTCCGCCTCCCCTTTGTCCTTACCGCCGATCTTTACGCCGGCGACGCGCCAGAAGTGATAACCGGGGTACTTGCCGACGCCGTCGATCATGAGATCCTCCTTTTCATAGACGAGGTTGTTCCGTTTGTACTCCGACATTTCCACATCCGGAGTGAGCTGAATGGCGTAGGTCGGGCACGCTTCCTC
>CAYLSS010000003.1:2222-6831 GCA_964385765.1 uncultured Solibacteraceae bacterium | reverse complement strand
CGCAGTAAATACAACGGGAGAAGTTGATTCGGAAACTCGCGGGATAACGCCGTCCTGTTTCGTCCTCGGTGGCCTGCAGGGCGATGCAGTCCACGGGACAGGCGACCGCGCACACGTAACATGCCACGCAGCGCTCACCGCCGTCCGGGTCTCTTGAAAGGATGATGCGACCCCGATAGCGCGGAGCCAGGTATGCTTTCTTCTCGGGATATTCGATTGTTACCCGCCGCTGGAAGGCGTGCAGGAAAACGTGCCAGATGGTTCGTAGCGCGCTGATCATAAGCAGGTCCCCTCCGGGCTGGTCGCCAGTACGATGGCGCCGGTAATCACCAGGTTCAACAACGCCAGCGGCAGCATCACCTTCCAGGCGACGCCCATGAGCTGATCGAACCGCGGTCTTGGTAAGGCCGCACGTAAAAGGATGATAAATGCAATGAAGAAAAGCGTTTTTAGCGCGAACCATACAAGCGGCGGCAGAACCGGCCCCAGCCAGCCTCCAAAAAAGAACACCGTGAGGAGAACGGAAATGAGCACGACGCCCAGGTACTCGCCCACGAAGAACATGCCGAACTTCATTCCCGAATACTCGGAATGGTAGCCGGCCACCAGTTCGCTTTCAGCCTCCGGCAAGTCGAAGGGGAGACGGTGAGTTTCGGCCAGGCCGGCAATCATGAACAGCACGAATCCGGCAAACTGGGGCACGACGAACCACATCCCCCGCTGGGCTTCGACTATTTCGGTGAGGTTGAAGGAACCGGCCAGCAGCACCGTGCCCATCAATGACAGCCCCATGAAGACCTCGTAGCTGAGCATCTGCGCGGAGGCCCGCAGCCCACCGAGCAACGAGTACTTATTGTTCGACGCCCATCCCGCCAGCACCACGTTGTAGACGCCCAGCGAAGACATGGCCAGGAAAAAGAGCACGCCGACATTGAGATCCGCCACCACCTGGCCGGGGCCGAAGGGAACTACGGCGAACGACATCAGCACGGTGCCCATGATGATCGCCGGAGCCACTACGAAGACCGCTTTGTCGGCGAAGGACGGTATCCAGTCCTCTTTTGTCAGGATCTTGACCGTGTCAGCGAGCACCTGAAATATGCCGAACGGACCCACACGATTGGGGCCCAAGCGCTCCTGCCACAGCGCCAGCAAGCGCCGCTCGACCCAGATGAGCCCCGCGGCAAGCGTGAGCATGCTGAGCAGGACAGCCGGGATCAATAGCAGAGAGTGGAGATTCGGTATCATGGCTTCGACAACTCGCTCCATTCCGGCAGGTCGCTCTCGGGAATCAGTTCCGCGGGCACCCCGGCCACACCCTCGGGCATGCCGCTTTGAATAGCCACGGCCAACTCGAGGCCGATGTCGTTGGCTTTGATCCGAATATGGTCCCCAGTCCTGACGTGCAGGCGGGCGGCGTCGTGTTCACTCAGGATCAACTCGGGCGGTCCGCTCGCTTCGACCACAGCGGGCGCGAGGCGGCTCAGTTCTTCTGTGCCGAAGATCGAGTGAACCGGCGCAAGCAGGTATTGATGGTCTCGCCGCTCGAACCCGGCCGGGACATCGGTGTAATACTCCTGCTGTCCGGTAGCTTTGATGAGCCGGACCCCCGCTTCACCACATCGAAGAGGACCGCCTACTTCAGTCTGGTACTTATTGACGGCCTGAATAGAATTCCAGCCCGGCGACCAGAAATAACTCGTCAGTGCGGGCGGAGGCTGCTTCGGCGAACCTTCCATGGAGTAAGAGAGTGGTGAGTCGGGGTCTTCGGGCGGTTTGATCTCATGGACGTCGATGTGAGCGTTCATGGCGGTGCGGCCGCTATAACGATGGGGGGCGCGCGGGATTCTCGCGCCGCCGAGACGGAAGCCGGAGAGCGGCGCGGCCTCCAGAATACCTGCAAGAGCGGGAAGCTCCGACGCCAAGGACTGCATGACATCATCCAGGGAGTTCCAGTCTTCTCCGGCATTGTTGTTCCCGGGCGCCGCAATGGCGTCCCGCACCCAGCGCCAGCTTTCGCGGACATCGCCGTCGGGGACGAAGACCTGAAAGAAACGCTGCGCACGGCCTTCATTGTTTATGAGCGTGCCGTCGGACTCAGCAAAGGTGCCGGCCGGCAGTGTCAGGTGCGCTTTCTCTCCCGTGCGGTGCGCAAGGTGGTCGAGCACAATGACGTGTTTGGCATGCTCCAGAAAGCGATCGATAGCGGTTTTGCCGGCCCGCATGTAGAGGTCGTTTTCCAGCACCACAACGGTGTCTGCACCGGCCTGAAGGGCGTCATCGAGAGATCTTTCGGCCATCATCACGAGCCCGGCGGTGTTGGTTTCTGGCATGGTGAAAGTGAGCCGGGATTCGTTATTCCCGTCCGTCAGAGCGCGCGCCACGTTGGCGGCGGCCTTGATGATAGAGTCGCTGGCGCAGCTTCCACCAGACACAACCAGCGGGCGTTCCGCCGATTGCAAAGCCCTGGCAATCTGGCCCGCCAATTTGTGCTGGTCTTCCGGGAGTTCCGAAACAGCCGGCGAAGCCGCGTCGAGATGATGAGCGACAGCGAAACCGAGCCGAGCGATATCTCCCGGAGCCGCACGGAAGGTCGCGGCGGCTACGTCATCGAGCCGGGTGGGGGACAGCGTTGCGATGAACAGAGGCCCCTTCTCATCTTGGATGAGCTCGCGTACCGCAGCATCGTTCCAATCCGGAATGTTGAGCTTCACGGCCTGACGCTTCGGCTGCTGCAGCACGGACTGCCGCAGGCTCAAGGCCATGCGCGGCGCGGTGTTGGTGAGGTCTTCACCCAGCACCAGTACCGCGTCAGACTCTCCCACGTCGCGCAACGAGGCGATGCGCGCCGGCGTGTGACGAAGGATGTCCAGAACGAGAGAGGCGCGGCGGTGCTCATCCCGCGAGATGCCGGCGAAGAAGTGATCCGGCCCCACTGCGGTGCGGAGTGCGTAGTTGGCCTCCAGCGACGCTCTTGGCGAGCCAATGCCGATCACTTCCTCGCCGGAGGCCAACCGACGGGAAAGGTGCCCGACGGCCTCGCTTTGCGTGAGCCGTCGCCGCTCCTCGTCCTCCCGCAGCAAGGGTTCGCGAAGGCGCCGCTCACTGTTGACGAACTCGTAGCCAAACCTGCCGCGGTCGCATAAGAAGTAGCCATTCACATCGTGGTTGTAGCGGTTCACGATGCGGCGCAGGCTGCCGTACCGCTCGCCGGCGCTGGTGTTGCAACCTAAACCGCAATGCACGCAGATGGAGGGGGCCATCTGGAGGTCCCATTTTCGGGTGTAATGCTTCTTGAGCGTGGCATCGGTGAAAACTCCGGTCGGGCAGATCTCCACCAGATTGCCGCTAAACTCGCTCTCGAGTTTGCCGTCCTCGTGGCGGCCAAAGAAGACCGTATCGTGCAGGTGGAACGCGTTCAGGTCCCTTCCATCCGCATAGTCTCGGTAGTAACGAACACAGCGATAGCACTGGATACAGCGGTTGAACTCGTGGTTGATGAATGGCCCGAGGTATTGGTTGTCAAACGTACGTTTCGGAAAATCGTACCGGCGGTAGTTGTGGCCGGTCATGACCGTCATGTCCTGGAGATGGCACTCGCCGCCCTCGTCACAGACCGGGCAGTCATGGGGGTGGTGAAGCATCAGACCTTCGATCACCAATGCCCGAAACTCAGCCGCTTCGGCGTCCTTGATGGAGATCCGCAGATCTTTTTTCACCGGGGTCATGCAGGCCATGGCGAGCTTGCCCTGCTCGTCTTCTTCATCGCGAAACTGCTTGACGGCGCACTGCCGGCAAGCGCCTACCGAACCTAACGCCGGGTGCCAGCAGAAATAGGGCAGGTCGAAGCCGAGCGACAGACAAGCTTCAAGAAGGTTCTGGCCCTCCTTGACCTCGTATGCTTTACCGTCGATCAGGATCTTCGTCATGCGTCGCTCCAGGGGCAGCGTTTTTCGTCGATGTGGCGCTTGAAATCATCGCGGAAGTACTTCAATGCACTCTCCAGCGGTTCCATTGCACCGGGCGCCAGAGCGCAGAAGGTGTTGCCGAAAGCCATGAACTTCGTCATCGAATCCAGCTTGGTCAGGTGGCTGGGGTCGCCCTGCCCTTGCTCCATGGCGCCGAGGATCTTTTCTGTCCAGCCAAGCCCGCTCCAGCAAGGAGTGCACCAGCCGCAGGATTCCTGAGCAAAGAAGCGCTCGAGGTTCCAGAGCATGCCGACCGGACAGGTACGGTCATCCAGAACGATGATGGTGCCCGTACCGAGGCGGCTGCCCGCCTTCTGCGTCTCGTCGAAGTCGAGTTTGACATCCAGGTGCTCCTCCACAAGAAAGTCCGTTGAAGCGCCGCCGGGCAGGGCGCCGCGGAAGTGGTAGCCATCCTGCATGCCTCCGGCGTGCTCCATCAACACCTCACCGAGCGTCGTTCCCATCGGCAGTTCCCACAACCCGGGGTGTTTAACCCTGCCGCTGGCGCCGTACAGCTTCGTGCCGCCGTTATCGGTATAGCTGAGCTTCAGGTACCAGTCCGCTCCATGGCTGAGGATGTGCGGGACGTTACAGAGGGTCTCCACATTTTGGACCACGGTCGGCTTGCCCCAGACACCGGA
>CAYLSS010000003.1:0-2212 GCA_964385765.1 uncultured Solibacteraceae bacterium | reverse complement strand
GATTGGCGCGCTTCCCTTCCAGGGCGTTCAACAGGCCCGTCTCTTCACCGCACATATACCGTCCGGCGCTGACGTGCAGGTACATCTCGACGCGGTAGTTCGATCCAAGAATGTTCTGCCCGAGTACTCCGTTTTCGTAAGCCTGGGCGATGGCCTGCTTCAGCCGCTGTGCCGCGAGTTTGTAAGCTGACCGGAGAAAGATGTAAACAATCTCCGCTTCGATCGCATAGGCGTTGATCACGGAACCTTCGATCAATTGATGCGGGTCTTCTTCGAGCAGCAGCCGATCCTTGAACGTCCCGGGTTCCATTTCATCCGCATTCACCACAACATATTTGGGCCGCGGTGCATCGTCTCCCATGGGCACAAAGCTCCACTTGAGGCCGGCCGGGAAGCCCGCTCCGCCGCGTCCCCTCAGATTCGCCTCTTTGACGGTTTCAGTAACCTCTGAAGGCTCCATCTGTAGAGCTTTGTGCAGGCCTTCATAGCCGCCAGCCTCGACGTATCCGTGATAGTCGAGGGGTCCCCGACTTTGGTCGATGTTTTTAGTAAGTGGCTTTTCCATTGGTGAACTTACCGGTATTTTTCCAGAACCTCGTCCACTTTCTCTGGAGTCAGATTGCCGTGAAGGTCATCATCCACCATCATGGCGGGCGCACGGTCGCAAGCGCCGAGACAAACCATGGGGAGGAGCGTGAAGCGGCCGTCGGGCGTGGTCTCGCCGGGCTGGATGCCCAGCTTTGTGGTCAAATGACGGCAAAGCTGGTCATAGCCCATGATCCAGCAGCTTACGCTGTCACAGATCAGGATTACGTGGCGTCCGACCGGTTTACGAAAGATCAAGTTATAGAAAGTCGCGACGCCATCTAGCTCGCCGGGCGACATTCCCAGGAACTCGGCCACGTCGTGCAACTGCTCGTCCGACACCCAGCCGCGGCGCCGCTGCACGATCTTCATGGCATCGATGCAGACCGCTTGTCTGGTCGGGTAGCGTGAAAGCTCAGCTTCGATTTCCTGTTTCTCCTCCGGATCCAGCATGTTTACCCCTTACCGGTCGACGTCCGCCAAGACGAAGTCGATGCTCCCTAAGATTGCCAACAGGTCAGGAACCATCAGGCCCCGGCACATGATCGGCACGGCCTGAATATGGGGAAACGATGGTGACCGGATACGCGTCCGGTAGGCGTTCGTACCGCCATCGCTGACCAAGTAGTACCCGTTGTTTCCTTTCGTAGCCTCGATGGCGCCCAGGGCCTCGCCGGGCGGAATCACCGGGCCCCAGCTGACGCCGAGGAAGTGGGTGATGAGGCTTTCGATGTCGTGCATTGTGCGCTCTTTGACCACTGGAGTCGCCAGCGGGTGGGTTGATTTATATGGCCCGCCCGGCATGTTGTCGACGCACTGCTCGATGATCCGCAGGCTCTGGCGCATTTCTTCCACACGGACCTCGGCTCGAGCGAAGCAGTCACCGCCCTGGGCCGTGGGGATGTCGAAATCGAACTGCTCGTAGCCAGAGTAGGGCTGCTTCTTGCGAAAGTCCCATTCGAAGTCGCAAGCTCGCAGGTTGGGACCCGTGAATCCCCAATCGATCGCCGTTTCGACGTCGATGGCGCCGACGCCTTTCGTCCGCCCCTGCAGAATGCCGTTCTGCATGATGACTTTGTCGTAGTCGCGGAGTCTGGCCGGGAAATAGTCGATGAAGTCACGGAACATCCGGTCCCAGCCATGGGGAAGATCGTCAGCGACGCCGCCGATGCGGAACCAGTTGGGATGCATGCGCGCTCCGCAGATGGCTTCGACCATGGCCAATGCGCGTTCGCGATCGTTGAATGTGTAGAAAACCGATGAAAGTTGGCCAAGATCCTGGGCGAAGGTCCCGTACCAGACCAGGTGGCTGATGATTCGGAACAGCTCGCACATCATGACCCGGATCACCTGGGCGCGCGGGGGCACTTCGATGTCGGCCAGTTTCTCCACGGCGATCAGATAGGCCAGGTTGTTGACCACCCCGCCGAGGTAATCCACGCGGTCCGTGTACGGTATGTAGGTGTGCCAGTTCTGCCGCTCGCCCATTTTTTCAGCGCCGCGATGGTGGTATCCGATATCGGGGACGGCGTCAACGATCTCCTCGCCGTCCAATTGCAGGACCACGCGCAGGACGCCGTGAGTTCCGGGATGCTGTGGTCCGACGTTGAGGAAAACGAAGTCGACG
>CAYLSS010000002.1:15497-20984 GCA_964385765.1 uncultured Solibacteraceae bacterium | reverse complement strand
TGCATGGCGTCGGCGGTGACCTCGATTTGCTCGGTCACCTCACCGAGCTCCAGAACGAAGTTAATTTCGGCGTTCTGATCGACCTCCATCGTGATACCGGTCCGGGTGATGGGTCTGAAGCCCTCCTGCCGCACCTCGATGCGGTAGTCGCCCGGGGGCAGCAACGGGACCGTATAGTAACCAACTTCATTACTTTGTACGGTCCGTGCCGCGCCCGTGGCTTCGTTGATCACGATAATTTGGGTTGCGGGGATGACCGCCTCTGTCGAGTCAGTCACACGCCCGGTGATAGTCGCCGTCTGCGCGCTCAAACTGGGAACCAGAAAGAGCATCACTACGACGAGACCCCCTGTCAGCCATAAGTTTTTGCTTTGCAAGAGCTAACCTCCTTTAGTTTCCGGCCTCCACAGCCCCGTGGCCGCGAGGACCAATTTCCTCTTCCCCAAACCTGGGAAGAGTATTAGTTAGAAGACCAATTTCATGCCGAGCTGTAAGTTGCGCGGCGTCCGGGCATCGGTGATCCGGCCGAAGTTGGCCGTACCCACCTGGTTGCCCGGAGTGCCGAATCTCGGCGTGTTGGTCAACTGAAACGCTTCGAATCGGAGTTGGAGCCGCCATTCCTCGCGAACAGGAACATCCTTGTACAACGAAAGGTCCCAGCCAAAGGCCCCCCGCTGCCGCAAGGCGTTGCGGCCCAGATTACCGATTTCGAATTGCTTATTGCGAACGAAAGCCTCAATATTGAAATCGCGCTCGACGGTCCGGTTGCCTGTGTACGGATCGCCCACGACATTCGGGCGATTCACGATCGCCACGCTTCCGGTGTTGGCCGGATTTCCCGGCACCACCACGTTGTAAGGCCGGCCCGATCCATAGCTCACGATGCTGCCGATCGCCCATCCGCCAAGCAAGGCGTTCCTGGTTCCGCCGAGATCCGACATCCAGCGCCGGCCGTGCCCCACCGGTACTTCCCATATACCGCTGAGGACGAGCCGATGCGGAACATCCTGGTTGTCGACCGACCGCTCGAGCCGGAAGTTGCGCGGGTCTTGATAACCGCACCCCAATGTGTTGCCCGAAGCCGCGAAACCGCAGGTATCGCCGATCGTCTTCGAAAAGGTGTAGGAACCGAGCAGCGCCAGCCCGTGTGAGAAGCGTTTCTCCAGTCGGGAAACGAGGGCATTGTAGTTGACGTTCCCGCTGAAATGGTGATAGATCACCGGTCCCAGCGGAGACGCCACCAAGCCCGTCCCAGGTATCTCGGCCGATTTCAATGGCCGCTTCTGATCCAGGTTGCCGGGACCCGGCGGCGCGAAGTTGCCCTCATGACGCACCAGCAGATGCGAGCCGCGCGATCCCGCGTATCCGACTTCGAACAACCAGTTTCGTCCGAGGTCGCGTTGGATATTCACATTCCACTGCTGTGAGTACTCTCGGGACGGCTGTCGCTCATAGGACGACAGCTTCAGTCCATTCGCATTCTCGAGCGACAATGAACCATCCGTGGGTCCATCGGACAATCGGAACACCGGTTGCTCCGGACTGGATGTCTGCTGGACGCTCCAGGCGAACGGCGGATTCCCGATCAGGAACTGCGCATCGCCGGAGGGTTCCAGATAGCCATGGAAGATGCCGTATCCGGCTCGTAATACGGTTCTCCGTGTCACTTTGTATGCGATTCCAGCGCGCGGCATGACGTTGTTCGTGTCGGCGCGCGTTAGCGACCGTCGCCTGTAGCCGCTGCCCGCCGCCGGCGATCCGGCCAGGATCAGCCTGGGATTGGCGGGATCAGTTTCAATGTCGAAGTTCGCCATCCGGTCGCGCTGTTCGCGCCACGGCAGATTCAATTCGTAACGGACTCCGAGATTGAGGGTCAGCCGCGGGGTGATTCTCCAGTCGTCCTGCACGAAGAAACCGAACAGCCAGCCCCTTAGATTGGTTTGCAGCCGATTCGACCAATCCAATGAATCGGTCGCTCCCAGCAGAAAGTCCGCCATTGCGTCGCCAGTGAACCGGCCATTGAATTTGAAGACTCCCACTTCCTTGCGGATATTGAAGATGTTGTTCTGGGAACGCAGAATGTTGGCGCCGAATTTCAGTGCGTGGCGGCCCCGGTTGTAAGTGAAATCAGCCGCAATCTGCCGGTTCTGCGAGTCGCGATCGACGCCGTTGAATCCCCCAAGGCCCAAATTGCGGTACCCAGCGATGTTGAAGCTGGAGAAACCGCCCGGCTGTGTCTGATCCACTCCGTGAACCCCGTAACGCGCATTCAGATTCTCGATGCCCGCCTCGGCGGGATTCGCCCTCGTGAACTGCGCGTAGTTCCAGGCGGTCCGAACCGACGCGATCAGGTTCGCGCTGAAAGCATGGGTGAAGTTCAGCCCCGTATTCCAGCCGGTCACCGTGCCGTCGTGGCCGCCGCCGAAGGCGGGTGCGGGCAGGGCGAGAGCCGCGGGAAAGACGCGGTCATGATAGGAGATCCGGTAGAAAACGTTCGTCGCGTCACTCAATTTATGGTCCACCCGGAGGTCGAACTTCCCGACGTCTTCACGATCCGGCGATTGGTGGACGAAGTTCGCCGACAGATCGCCGCGTCGTGGTACGGGGTAGAGTTCTACCAGACGCGACGCCAGCGGGTCCATTCGATTCGACGGGATCACCCCACTGGCGAAGGGGGCGCCGGTGGCCGGATCGATGATCGGCTTGCCCAGCGACGAAAAATCGCCCTTCCGCATCGCGGGTGTCGGGATGGTGCTCGTGGCGGTCCTCGACTCGCGGATACGCGTCCCTTCGTAGTCGCCGAAGAAGAAAGTACGATTTCGGAGGATGGGACCTCCCACCGCTCCCCCAAACTGATTGCGCTTGAACGGCGGCTTGCCCTTGTCGGGCGGGTCGAAGTAATTCTTAGCATCCAGCGCCTCGTTGCGCAGGAACCAGAACGCTGAGCCATGCCATTGGTTGGTTCCGGACTTCGTGGTTACGTTGATGATTCCGCCCATGGCCCGGCCAAACTCGGCGGAATAGCTGTTTGTCTGGACTTTGAATTCCTGGATCGCGTCGATGGAAGGCTTGACCATCTCCGCCCGCCTTCCGGCGCCAGCAAGCTCGATGCTGTTGTTGTCCATGCCGTCGAGCAGGTAGTTGTTTTGAGTCGTCTTTTGGCCCGCTACGCTGAAGCCCCCAAAACGTCCCCCTACCGCCTGCACCGTCCCCGCTGACAGCAGGGCCAGCGCCACATAGTCGCGGCCGTTCAGCGGCATCTCGACGATGCGTTTGTTCTCTATCAGTTGCCCGAGGCTCGCGTCGGAGGTATTGAGTCCGGGCAACTGGACAGAGATCTGGATCTCTTCGACGATCGTCCCGACGTCCAGCACGAAGTCGATCGCGGCCCGCCGGTCCACCTCGAGCGGGATGTCGCGCCGGCTGATCGGACGGAAGCCTTCCTTGCGAACGACAATGCTGTACTTCCCAGGTTTGAGCAACGGTACCGAGTAGCTGCCGGCCTCATTCGATCTCGTGCGGCGAACGACTCCCGTTTCCTGGTTCGTGACCGTGATGGATGCTTCCGGGACGATCCCGCCGGAGGCATCTGTAATGCGCCCATTCAGACGAGCTGTCTGGCCGTGGGCGATGGCCACCGACAGCAACAGACCGCCCCAGATCGCGGCATGACGGCAATGGGCTCTCGCCATCAAGGGATCGACCCTCCACGAATCGGGGCGTGCGAGGAGAGCCGTCTGGGGTTCCCCGGAAACTCGAGTGCGAGTTGCCCGTCGAGGGCCTGCAATTCTTGGCCGGTGACGGCCAGTGTCCTAGCCAGGGCAGAGACTGCTTCCTTGGGATCCGCGGCATCGGCTCTGCTTCCGCCCGCCAGCGATGCCAGCACTAACCGGTGAAGTTCGGCGACGCTGTCGAACACGCGGACGCCGCGGCGCTCCCAATCAGCGTCCTTCTCTTCAGCCGGCGCCGGCACGTCATATGGCTGCGGCCCGGCGAGCCAACCGATGGGCGCGCCGAGAGCGCTGTCCAACTCAGCGCGATACGACGAGATGCTGCGCATGTGATCGCCCAGCATGACCTCGAGCAGCCAGCGCCCGCGCGAGGGGAGGTCGCGCGTTCCCTGGAAGTCGTAGCGTTCAGCCAATCGCCGCAGAGCCCACGCTTCAGCCAATATTGTTTCGGCCAGCGCGACGCAGTGATTCGAGACCCGGATCGCCTCCTCGGCCGCCTCGCGAGCACTCAATCCGCGTTCCTGGTGGTACCGGAAAAGAGCCTCTTCGAGCGGCGCCTGCTGGCGGGCCTTTACTTCGATCCTGGCGCCGGCATCATCGGATCCAACCACGATCCGCCGCGTTTTCGTCGATGCTGCTCGAGATTCTTCGAGCTCTCTAACAGTGCGGATGTCAATCTTGACCCGCTCGGCGCCTTCCACCTCCTCCAGCGCGGCGACCAATTGCTGTCGCCGATCTGCATTCTCAACCAGACCCGACACCGCGATCTGTCCGGAGGCGTCTCGCGAGACGCGAACCGGCTCACCCAGACAAGCGCCGCTGCGATGCAGAGCGTATCGGATCTCCAACTCCGTTGCCAGAAGCTCGCTTTCGCTCGGAGCCGCTGATCTGGCCGCCACCTCTCTAACAACCCTCGGCGGTCGCTGGCGTTTCCCGGGTGGGGGAATCTGCAGCTCCCGGCCAAAGACAGTCTCCTGCACCCACTCTCGGGTGAAGACCCTCTTCAGGCGACTTGCCGTCAATGACAGGGTTCGGCGCGGGGTGATTGAAAATTCGACCACCCCAGTGGAATCCGTGATTCGAATCACCTCGTTGATTGGACGGTAGGTGTGAGCCTGGACTTCAAGATACAGTTCAACGCTTCTTCCCGACGCCTGCTTTCGCCCCGTCACCCGCAGCGCCCTTTGCCCGGAGACTTCCGAAGGCAGCTCCTTCACTTCCAGCGCGAAGCCGTCACTTGCAAGGCGCATCAGCCCCCGCGCCAGGGAGATGGTACGCCAGCTCCGGCTTTCGATCCAGCGCATGAAGCCGCGCTCCAACTGCTCTCCACTGAGTCCTTTCCGAGCGATGTCGGCCACTGAAAAGTTCAGTCCCCTGACTGATCGTTCGCTGACCTCGGGCCCCGCCGATGCATCGTAGACATAGACTTTGTCGGTCTTATCCCGCCAGACGGCATGACGAAGCACTCCCTCGTCGTCTGTCCAGCGCGAAACGAACCGGCCGGTGTCGACGTGCGCCCAGACAGAAAGCGTGCCTTCGCGTCTTCCTTCAGGTGAGTCCAGCTTGACGGCCAGCACCTGTTCCAACGGTTGTTTGGCCTGTCGATCTTCATATGCCGTCGCGCCGGCCAGAATCTCTTCGGCGGCAGGCGTATCCGCCTTCCCGCCCCGGACCCCAGCGATCGCTATCAACAGCGCGGCGACCGCCGCCGCCCAGACGGGCCACAGGGGTTTCTGCGAGGCGATGCGAAACTCCG
>CAYLSS010000002.1:14861-15487 GCA_964385765.1 uncultured Solibacteraceae bacterium | reverse complement strand
GCGGAATCGTGATCGATTCGACCCAACTGGTCGAGGATCTTGTCGCGGGCGCCTGCCAGGCGGGAGGGTCCAGGGTAGTTTGTCTTCGAGACGACTCGGGCCACCAATCGGGTCTGCTCATCGACTTCGTGAAAACGCGCGCGGCAGTACCAGCACGCTTCGAGATGGCGCCGGACACGCCATTGCCGCCAGCGGGAAAGCTCCCCGTCCGCCAGCGCGATCAGCAGTTCGTCACTGCAGTGTTTGTCGGTTCTGTTGGGCCACGTTGACATTCGGTTTCCAGCCTTGTTTTCTGGCCGCCCGGCGGAGTTTGCGAATCGCCCGGGCCAGCAGCGTGTTGACAGCGCTCGGGCTGATGTCCAGCCGCTCGGCGATCTGGCGATATTTGAGCGATGCCAACCGCAACAGCATCACTTCCTGCTCGCGTGTGGTGAGCACTCCAAAGAGCCGCTCGAGGTCATTCACCTCGGCCGCGCTGTTGTCGAGCATCGGCTCGGGCCACACGCTCATCGTCTCGGCAAGTTCGGATTCCGGTAACGGGTTCTCTCGCTGCTCAATGCGGCGCGCCTTTGAGATGTCGTTCCGCAGAACGCAGAACATCCACGCCACCCAACCCCTTAGCTTGT
>CAYLSS010000002.1:13339-14851 GCA_964385765.1 uncultured Solibacteraceae bacterium | reverse complement strand
ACATCCACGCCTTGGGGTTGTCGATCTGTTCGCCACTGCGGAGTTGGCGATAGAAGCGAAGGAAGACGTCCTGGGTAAGATCCTCAGCCAGTGAGAGTTGACCTGTTACGCCATGGGCATAACGCACCAGCGCCGGATACCAACTGTCGAAGCAGGCTGTCAGCAGCCTCGCTGCTTCGTTTTGCTTCACCCCTGCGTTCCTTCCCGCTGACTACCGAGTCCAGCGTTTGATCGCCGTTCGTGCCCATGAGGCAAAGCCGGCGATAGTAGCTCTCTGATGGAGCTTTCCCTGATTGGAAGAAGCCTACTGTGACAATTTCACCACAATAAATTTACCCCGATGCGCATCGCGATCTTGCCTCGCGCCCCTTTTCGGACTCTCATTTGCCCCGAATGCCATACTTGGATCGGAACATCTGCTGGCTCTCCCATGAAGTACCGTTACCGTATCACGCTCACCGGTGCTGTCCAAGGTATTGGATTCAGGCCATTTGTGTATCGCCTGGCAGTCGATCTGGGTCTCGCGGGTTGGGCCAGGAACTCCTCGGACGGCATCGAGATCGAGATCGAGGGGACTGACGAGCAACTTGTTACGTTCGTAAAGCGTCTCGAGTCCGAGCGGCCCGCAGGATCAGTGGTTCTGACGCGCGAGGTCAGCCGCATGGCCGCCGCCGGCCATCGGCGATTCGAGATTCGGCCCAGCAGCGATGGAGCGTCGCTGCCCACGGTGAGCGTGCTTCCGGACCTTGCCACTTGCCCGGAATGCCTCCGCGAACTGCTCGACCCCGCCAACCGGCGCTACCTTTATCCGTTTACGAACTGCACGAACTGCGGTCCGCGCTTCAGCATTGTCCGTGATGTTCCGTATGACCGGATCAATACGACTATGCACCGGTTCGCCCTTTGTGCACGCTGCCAGCGTGAATACGAGGATCCAGCCGACCGTCGTTTCCACGCACAACCAAATGCTTGTCCGGCGTGCGGTCCCCGCTTAACGGTCCCGGTGGCAGACGCCGCTGCGGCGCTCGCGGAAGGGAAGATTATCGCGCTCAAGGGCATTGGCGGATTTCAGCTTCTGGTCGACGCACGCAACCAGGCTGCCGTGGACCGCTTGCGGCGCCGAAAACACCGTGAGGAGAAGCCGTTTGCGCTGATGCTGCCTTCGATTGATGCCATCCGGCGCTATTGCCGGATCTGCGATTCCGAGGAGGCGCTGTTGAGTTCGCCGGCCGCTCCGATCGTCCTGGTCGAACCCCGCCCCGACAAGGGTATCGCCCCGAACGTTGCGAGATATTCGCCGTGGCTGGGCGTGATGCTCCCGTATTCTCCCCTCCATCATCTGCTGATGCGGGCGTTTTCGGAGCCGGTTGTCGCCACCAGCGGGAATCGGAGCGACGAACCGATTGCCATCGACAACCGGGAGGCCGAGGAACGCCTGGCCGGCATCGCCGACCTTATGGTCATGCATGATCGGCCGGTGGCGCGGCCTTGTGATGATTCCGTGGCGCGCCT
>CAYLSS010000002.1:0-13329 GCA_964385765.1 uncultured Solibacteraceae bacterium | reverse complement strand
CTGCTGGCGCTGCGCAAGGAGGCGGATCTGAGGAGCCTGCGGCTCGAGGAGCTGGAGCACGAAGAAGGATCGGTCAGCATTGTGCGCCGCGCGCGGGGCTTCGCGCCACTGCCGATTCAGGTGGATCGTGAATTGAGTCCGCTGCTAGCCGTCGGCGGGCACCTCAAGAACGCCATTGCGATCGCCATCGGCCGGCAAGTGTATCTCAGCCAGCATATTGGAGACCTCGATACGCTCGAGGCTCGCGAAGCATTCCAACGTGCCATCGACGACTTATGCCGTCTTTACCGCTTCACCCCCGAAGCCGTTGCCTGCGATCTTCATCCGGACTACGCATCTTCGATCTGGGCGCGGCGATCTGGTCTGCCTGTCCTGGCGGTGCAGCACCATCACGCTCATGTCGCCGCGTGCGCC
The DNA here is from genome assembly GCA_964385765.1 of uncultured Solibacteraceae bacterium. Classification (GTDB taxonomy): domain Bacteria; phylum Acidobacteriota; class Terriglobia; order Bryobacterales; family Bryobacteraceae; genus CAWELS01. The sequence continues at coordinate 12,915 of CAYLSS010000002.1, read as the reverse complement.
GCCGAGCACGGTCTTTCCAGCCCTTATCTCGGTGTTGCCTGGGATGGGACCGGCTACGGCGAGGACGGAACCATCTGGGGCGGAGAGTTCTTCCGGGTTGACGGCGAGCGGTTCGAGCGCGTCGCCCATCTTCGCCCGTTCCGTCTGCCCGGCGGTGAGGCGGCAGTCCGACAGGGCTGGCGGTCGGCCGACAGCCTGTGCCACGAGTTGGGGCTTCCGGCCGCAGCTCCGCGGCAGATCACGTCGATGCTCGATCGGGAACTCAACTGCCCGTTAACGACGAGCGTCGGCCGTTTGTTCGACGCAGTCGCAGCGCTGCTCGGCATCGCGCGCGAGAACCGCTTCGAGGGCCAGGCGGCAATGCTGGTTGAGCGCGTCATCGATGGCTACACCACTGAGGAGGCGTACGATCTTCCTCGGGGGGACTGGGGACCTCTGGTCGCCGGGGTGATTCGGGATCATGACGCGGGGGTTTCCAGCAATCGCATCGCCGCCCGTTTTCACAATGCCCTGGCGCAGTGGATTGTCGACGAGGCGACGGCGGCGGCGGTTCCCAACGTCGTTCTCAGCGGAGGCGTGTTCCAGAATTGCTATCTGACCGAGCGGGCGAGCGATTTGCTCGAGAGGGTGGGATTCCGCGTCTTCGTGCACCGCCAGGTTCCCGCAAACGACGGTGGAATTGCCCTGGGGCAGGCTGTCTTGGCAGGTCGCTCCTTCGAGCGGCCGGTCACCGGCTGATGGAGTGTTTTGACGCCAAGATTGAGAACGACGACAAAAAGCTCTTCTTTTTCTTGTCGTCCGGCCGGCGGTTGTGCTCCTTGGGACTCATGATACGGTCGGCCAGAGCGTGGAACTTCTTTCCAAGATCGGAGGATGCGTCGACCGGTTTGCCCTCGACGAGCGCTTTGTGAACGCCTGCATAGTTGTTCGGGAAACTGTCGTAAACCGGTACTTCCAGAAGGTCCTCGATCTGTTTGTCAGTGATGGCGCTTTTCTTTGTGGATCGATTGAGGAGGAGGCTGACACGGTCGTGAATGTGCAGTTCCCGGAGGTAGCTCAACCGCTGCCGTGCCAGATGTAGGGGCGGGATTTCAGGGGTAGTGATAATGAAGATCCGCTTTGACTCCATCATGAGCTCAATCGCGTACCTCTCCATGTTTCCGGATAGGTCCACGCAGATGACGTCGTAGTGGCGCCGGGCGAATTGGACCATCTGGTGGATCTGAGGCGCCTGAATCCGTACCCCGGGCTCGGGCCGTCCGGCGGACAAAACGTCCAGGCTCTTTACTTTGCTGATCAGTTGGGGCCAGAGGTTCTCATCAAGGTCCTCGCACCGGCTGACGGCGTCCACCACCGAATGCAAGGGTGCCAGCTTCAGCATGAAGGCGATCAGTCCGCTGTTCAAGTCGAAATCCGCCAGCAGCGTTCGGGTGTCTTTTCTCTGCGACAGCGCGAAAGCAATATTGAGCGCCAGGGTCGAAGTGCCCACGCCCGGCTTCGACGGCAGGAAGCTGAACATCAAATCCGTCGATTCGATGGCCAACGGATTCTGTTCGAGCCGTTCCTCGATCCGCTGACCGAGCTCCAGCAGTCGCTGCGCATCGATTGGAACAGGAAGGAAATCGCGGACACCGTGCTGCATGAGCTCGAGCAGCACGTCCTGGTCAACCGACCGACCGATGGCAACAATGGGCAACCCCGGAACCGCACGCTCGGCCGAGCCCCGAACTCGCAAAGCCGGCTCCATCGAATCGACACACAGGAAAACCGTCTCCGGAGCATGAGCCCGCATGATCCGCTCGAGTTCATGCTCGTCAGGAAAACCGTCAACCGCCCGGACGAGACCGAATCGCCCCGTTTCGTAGAACACTCCCTCCAACTGTCGCTTCAGGTTTGCGTCGGCTCCGATAATGATGGCGCGCAGCATGGTCACCTGATCTTCGTGGAATGTCGCGGCACTGAGCGCGACCTCTCAACTTCCTCATCGGAGGATTTCGAGACTTACTTTAGGTCGGATGTGGATTCCGATCTAGTGTTTTTGCGCTAAGATTCGGATATGTCGAAGTCTAGCTCGGAACTATTCGAGATCGAATGCCCGTGCTGCGCGGCAACCCTGAAGGTGGATCCGAAGACTCGAGCCGTTATCAGCCATCGCGAGAAGCCAAAACCACTCCCGATCGAGGATCTCAGTGTTGCTGTGCAGCAACTGAAGGGCGAATCGGCCCGCCGGGAACAGATATTCCAAAAGCAGATGGCCGAACAGAAGAGCCAGCAGCAAGTGTTGAGCCGCAAGTTCGATGAATTGTTGAAGCAAGCACGGGAAAGCCCGAATGAACCGCCGCCAACCAAAGATATCGATCTAGATTGAGTGACGTGCCCCCGCAGCCTGTGTCATTATGAACCGTAGTCCCAATCTGATGCCGCCAGCTTGCCTTTTTGATCGATGCCGATCTGTAGCGGGAACAGGCATTTGCCGATCTTTTTTGAGTATGGCAACTCAAGTGCTATGAACAAGGTGACGAGGCAGAAGATGGTGACCGATTCCATGACGACAGACAGTACAGCGGTACGGCTGGTTCGAGCCGTCAGGGTGATCAACGTCTTGCGAACGCGGCGAGAGGTTTCGGGCGATATGAATATCGGCTCGAACGTCGAACGGATGATCGTACGCCGCGAGCTCGAGGAGATCGAGCAAGACATCTACGATGACCCGGGTCCGCTGGCAGCATACGTGCCACCGCGACTGAATGGCCCCGACAGATAGACTGCCGGCCAGGTTCCGCCTATCCTTGAGACGCTGTTAGCGCCTGATCCAAATCCCAGAGGATGTCGTCGATATCCTCCAACCCCACAGACAGTCGGACCGTATCCGGTTCCACTCCGGCGGCGAGCTGTTCCTCAGCGCTCAATTGCTGGTGAGTGGTCGAAGCGGGATGAATGATCAATGACCGGGCATCACCCACATTGGCTAGATGGCTAAAGAGTCGGACACTGTCAATCAGCTTCCGTCCCGCTTCATAGCCGCCTTCAATGCCGAAGCTGAACACCGAGCCGGCGCCCTTCGGCAGATACTTCTCAGCCAGCCTGTGGTATGGGCTCGATGGCAGCGAAGGGTACTTCACCCACTTGACCAACCTGTGCTCTTCGAGGAACTGCGCGGTTCGCAAGGCGTTGTCGACATGGCGCTCCATGCGCATCCCGAGCGTCTCGACCCCCTGAAGGAACAGAAAGGCGTTGAACGGGCTTAAGCAGGGGCCGAGATCCCGCAGTCCCTCGACACGGGCCCTGATAATAAATGCGATCGGCTCAAAGGTCTCGTGGAAATTCATGCCATGGTAGGACCTGGCTGGCTCGGTGAGCTGCGGGTAGGAGCCCTTGGACCAGTCGAACCGCCCGCTGTCGACGATCATTCCGCCGATCGAATTGCCATGGCCGCCCATGAACTTCGTCATCGAGTGCAGGACGATATCGGCGCCATAGTCGATCGGCCGGCAGAGGTACGGCGTGGCAAAGGTATTGTCGATTACGAGCGGTAGATTATGATCGTGGGCTATTGCGGCCACTCTTTCGATGTCGAGTACGTTGCCGCGGGGGTTCGAGATTGTTTCGGCGAACAAAAGCTTCGTCTTCGGCGTGATGGCCTTGGCGAAGTTGTCCGGGTTATCCGGCTCGACAAAGGTCACATCGTAGCCGAGCTTCCGGAAGCTGACATCGAATTGCGTATACGTGCCGCCATAAAGCGTGCTGGCCGAGACGATGTGATCGCCGGTCAGAAGAAGACTATTGGCCGTTAGAAGCTGCGCCGCCTGGCCGCTCGCCGTCGCCAGGCCGGCTGCGCCATTCTCGAGCGACGCCACTCGCTGCTCAAGAACATCGTTGGTCGGATTCATAATCCGCGAATAGATGTTGCCGAACTCCTCGAGCGCGAAGAGCCTGGAGGCGTGAGAGGTGTCCTTGAAAACGAACGAGGTGGATTGATAGATGGGCACGGCGCGGGCGCCCGTAGTCGGGTCAGGCTCGTAGCCGGCGTGGAGAGCGCGCGTGTTGAAGCCGAGTTCGCGTTCGGGTTGTTCGTTGTTCATATTTGTTCCCGGTACCTTTAGTGTGCTTAGGGTTTCCTGTTTCGAATGTCATCAAGAGCGCCTGGCGGATAGTAGCGCGAGCGGTGCTTTGAGCTACCGGAGCCAGCGATCCAGGTTTTCGCGGACGAACCGGTCATCGTTGAGATGAGGATAGTCCCGGTATACACGGTCGATCTCCTCCAACTGTCCCGCGGACAGGTCCTCGTCCGGATCGAGACACCAGCGCCCGGCCATCAGCCCCTGCCGCCGCAAGACCTCGTGCAGACCGGCGATGCAGCCGCGAAAATCATTCGCGACATCGAACAAGGCTGCATTGGAGTCCGTGACCTGGTGGGCCAATGTTAGCAACTCATGGGGGACGCAATCCGAATCCGAGGCAGCCGCCCGGGCGCGCTCGAGAAGTTCCACCGCTCGTCGCGTCCAGACAGCCCAGTGACCCAGCAATCCACCGGCGATGCGCATCCGGCGTCCGCCAAAGGAGTACCAGCTTAGGAGGTCATTAACGATGCTGTCATCGTTGCCTGTGTAGAGAGCAATCTCGGAAGCCCGCCCGGAGCCGGCGACGGCCCGCACCACGTCGATCGTCTGGTACCGATTGAAGGGCGCGATCTTCACCGCCACGACATTCTCAATCTCGGCAAAGCCGCGCCAAAACTCGTAAGGCAGAATTCGCCCCCCAACGGCGGGTTGCAGATAGAAGCCGAAGACCGGCAGAACTCCCGCGACCGCTCGAACGTGGTCCAGCAGCTCGGTCACAGTGGCTTCCCGCAGCGCCGCCAAACTTACCAAGGCGCAATGATACCCGAGCGACGCCGCCAGTTCCGCTTCACGGACGGCCTGCCCGGTCTGACCGACAACACCGGCGACCTTAATCGCGTCGGTGGCCCGAAGTTCCTCGATCGCCAGCTCCAGGACCGGCCGGTAGAGCCCGATCTTCGAGTCCCGAATGGCGAACTGCGTCGTGTGGACGCCGACGGCCACGCCGCCTGCTCCCGCCGCCAGGTAATAGCGAGTCAGCGCGCGCTGGCGCCGTTCGTCGAGCCTGCGCCCCGCGGTCAGGGCGAGCGGATGAGCGGGGATTACTGTCCCCTGATGAAGTCTCTCGAGCCAAGACATAGTCAATAACCGTTCGGAGCGTTCGAAAAATCATGACAGCGGAACGTCGAGGCCGCCGCACGAAGGCATATCTTAGAATCGGCCGTTCCTGGTTTCGAAATGAGTCGGCTTGTTCCAGGTTTCGCCTCCCCGCTGAATCCACTTGGCCGTCCAATCCATGAGTTGCTCGATATCAACAGCCGGCCGGCCAAAACGCTCGAGACAGCGCGCGGCGTTGTTCAGCAAAGCAGTTTCGGACTCGACCCCCTCGAAGATCGGTTCAACTCCCAGCCGGCGCCCAAAGCCTTCGGCGAGCTCACGGACCCGCAGTGTCTCGGGACCCGTCAAATTGAGGATGGCCGGCGGGCTGGCGCACAATCCGAAAGAACGCAGGCAGATCGAGTTCGCGTCGCCTTGCCAGATGACGTTGGCATGGCCCATGTGCAGATCGACGGTCCTCTTTTCCGCGACCTTCGAGGCGATATCGAGTAGCACTCCGTAGCGCAGGTCGACCGCATAATTGAGCCGCAGCAGCACCACCGGTGTCCCCTGGCGTTCCGAGAAATACTGGAACATCCGCTCGCGTCCAAGCACGGACTGCGCGTATTCACCGACAGGACCGGGCGGCGCCTCTTCCGTCGCCCCGCCGCTTTCCACGGGAACAAAGGGATAGACATTGCCGCTTGAAAAAACGACGATCCGTGAGCCACGATACCGCTGGGCAACCTGAGCCGGCAGCCACGTGTTCATTGCCCAAGTGAGCGGCTCGTCTCCAGTCGAACCGAACTTGCGGGCGGCCATGTAAATGATATTGGGCGCCTCCGGAAGCGCGGCAAGTTGGCTCGGGTCCAGCAGATCGGCTCCCACGCACTCCACTTCTTCATCCTCGAGCGACCGGCGGACGGCGGGATCGGAAAAGCGGGAGACGGCAATCACACGGTGGCCGGCATTGGCTCTCCTGGCGGCCCGGGCCGCGCGCACAGCCAGGCTGGGTCCCATCTTGCCTCCGGCCCCGAGGATCACCAGGTCCCCGCCAAGCTTGCCTACGGCTTCGATGTCTTCTTCGTAGGGTTGCGCGAGAACCTCTTCAAGCTCTGAGGTGGTGTTGGGTGAGTCGGTCAAGCTGGCCTCCGGCTATCGACACCGTGGATGGTTGCATCCGGCTGTGGTTGGCATCGAGTTCGCGCTCTTTGAACGATCATCGGTCCGTGGAACCTATCTACTGTACCAATTGCGAGGCTCTGCCCTGATTCCATTCTGAGGGAGAGACTATCCTCGGCGCGGTGGATAGTGCCGGACGGGGGCAATCTCGTTGGGCCGGCGACCGCCTACTTGTAGGCGATCACATCGATTTCCACCAGCGAATTGCCCGGAATGCCCCCCGCCGGAGCCACCGTAGTGCGCACAGGGGGCTCGCTGCCGAAGCGGCCGCGATATGCTTCGTTCATCGCTGTGTAGTCGCCGAGGTCATTGAGGTACACGTTCACCTTGAGAACCTTTTCCATCGACGAGCCGACGCTTTCGAGGGCCTTCTGGATCTCGTCGAGCACGTGATTCGTGTGGGCGGTGATGTCACCCTCGAAATGGGCTCCCTTGCCGGCGACAAAAACCAATTGGCCGAAGGTGACCACTGACGAGAACAGCGGTGTCTCTCCTGGCTTGGGCTTCGGGTATACATGCTTGATGTGTTCGTATTGTGCTTGAGCCGTGCCCACTCCCGCGAATGCGGCGGCGGCGGTCTTCAATACGGTACGTCGATCGCTCATAATCCCTCCATCGAACCTCGGGCTTTTTTCAATTGCCCATAACGCGTATATTTTAAAGTACCCGCGCTAATCGGGCAGGAGTCTATTATGTTACTTCGTCGCCGCTTCCTCGAATCGCTTGCCTCGGCGCCGGTGATTGGAACGCTTTTCACTGGCTGCAGCCCGGCGCCCCGTCGCGACTACTATCGCGAACTTGGCGTTCGCACCTTCCTCAATGCCGCCGGGACATACACCATGCTGACCGCGTCGATGATGCCGCAAGAGGTCCGGGATGCGTGGCTTTACGCCGCCAACAGTTATTGCTCGTTGAATGAGCTGCATGACGCCGTCGGCGCCCGGCTCGCGTCGCTGCTGGAGTGCGACGCCGCGATGGTCACCGCCGGCGCCGCCTCCGCGCTCACCCTGGGAACCGCCGCTTGCATGACCGGCACGGATAAAGACCGCATTCGCCGGTTGCCGAACACGGAAGGCATGAAGACCGAGGTCATCATCCAGAAAACGCACCGCTTCGCCTATGACCATGCGGTCCGCAACTGCGGCACCCGGATGATCGAGGTCGAAACCACCGAAGAGTTCGAGAACGCCGTCAATGAGAATACCCTGCTGGGTCTCTATCTGAACGCGCACGACCATAAGGGGCAAATCAAGCGCGAGGAGTTCATCGCACTCGGGCGCAAACACGGCATCTTCACCTTCAACGACGCCGCTGCGGACGTTCCACCGGCTTCCAACCTTAAAGCGTACACACGAATGGGCTTCGATCTGGTTACCTTCTCGGGCGGCAAGGGCCTGCGCGGCCCCCAAAGTTCAGGATTGCTACTCGGCAGGAAGGACCTGATCGCGGCGGCCCGGCTGAATACTTCCCCCAACGCCGACACTATCGGACGCGGGATGAAGGTGAACAAGGAAGAGATGCTCGCCTTGCTCGCCGCAGTGGAACTCTACCTCGACCGCGATCCCGAAGCGGAACAGCGGGAGCTTGACGGTCGGGCTCAGGAAATCGTGGATGCCGTGGCTACCATTGACACCGTGAAAACGGACATCGAGGTTCCGCCCGTCGCCAACCACGTGCCCCATGTCCACATCTGGTGGGACGAAGGGGCGATCGGCAAGTCAGTGAAGGATGTCGTCCGCGAGCTGCGCGATGGCGATCCCTCGATCGAGGTCACGCCGTCCTCACGTGAGCACCTGATCGTCAACCCCTGGATGCTCCAGACCGGCGAGGCGACCATCGTGGCGCGCCGCATTCGGGAAGCGCTTGCCGTTTAGCTGTCGCTCCCATCGGCGGGATCGCCGTGTCGCGACAGCCTGGCAGCCAAGGCGCTACGCTCCCGCTATTTCTTCACCGGCGGTCGTTCGCGCTTCTTGTACGGGAACAATCTCCAGTCCTCGGCCGCGATCCCGTTGCGATCCCAGACAATGTCTCCGGCGCGAACCGTCAGTTCGACCGCGAGCCGCTGCCGGCCGTCGCGTCGCGCACCCGCCGCATCGATGAAGCCGAACTCGCCGGATTCCAGCCGCAGGACCGTGATATCCGCGTCCGCCCCTTCGCTTAGATGACCGAGTGCGGGACGTCGAATCGCCAGCGCGGCACTCCATGTCGCCATCCCCACGACGTCGGCCACAGGGACGCCAAGATTGAGCACTTTGGACATCACGTTTGGCAGGTCCTTCATGCCGCCATTCATGCTGCCCGTGTGCAGGTCCGTCGAGATGGTATCCGGTAGGAAACCTTGCTCGAAGGCCGGAACAGCGATGTTCCAGTAGAAGCTTCCCCCGCCGTGGCCGATGTCGAAAAGGATGCCGCGCCGTCTCCCGTCGCGCATGGCCGGATTGAGCTGCCCGTTCTCCAGCAGTTCGGCCCGGTGTCCCGAGTAGCAGTGCGTATAAATGTCGCCCTTGCGCAGTTTATCGCGCAGAAGGCCGGCGAGGGTCCGTTCGCCGCCCGTGTAGCCGAAATCGACCATCACCGGCAATCCGGTCGCCTGGCTTGCTTCCAGGGCTTTGTCGACATCGGTGAAGTCGTCGGCGTTGTAGTGCGCCACCTTGAAGCCGACGATAAGGTCATTGTGCTGCCGGGCCATCTTGATCGCGGGTCCGGAAGCCATATCATCGAGTTCGTTCTCGCCCGGCGACATCCCGACACCGCTAATGTTGAGGAAAGCCAGCACGCGCGTTTTGGCGCGCTCGATCACCCGCTCGCGGAAGTCCGGGAAGTTGCGCCAGCCGGCTGAGCCTGCGTCCACCATTGTGGTCACGCCGGTGCGAAAGCTGAACCCGTCGGGATACACGCTCTGGTCGCCCGCGATGGCTTTCACTCCCGTGCCGGCATAGACGTGCACGTGGATGTCGATGAGGCCCGGTGTTACGTGGAGCCCTCCGGCCCGCACAACCCGCTTTGCATACTCCGCTGGAATCGAATCCGCCACCCGGGCGATCTTTCTGTCCGCCACCGCGACGTCCCGGACCCCGTCGATCCCGTTCCTGGCATCGATCACATGCCCTCCGGCGATCAGCAGATCGTACGGCGCCTCCACTCTGCCCGCTTCAAACCACCGATGCCACGCCAGACCCGGAGCGCCCACCCGGAACCGCACCAGCCGCCCGTGCTCCACTTCGGTGACGTAGGCCGTTCGGCCGTCGGGCCCGCCGAAGCAGATGTTGGTCGGTTTCGCACCAAGGACTTCGATTTCCGCCATCTCCTCGCCATCCGGGCTGAGCTTCACCACGGTCCCCTTGCCATGCCGGGTGATATAGAGGTTGCCCTCCACGTCGCACCGCATGCCATCCAGGCCGTAATCCGGGAATCGTTTGAGAAGCTTCTTGCGACCCAGCGAGCCGTCTGCTCTGATTGGGAAGGCCCACACGTTCCTTTGCACGGACTCGTTGACGTAGAGCGTCCGGCCGTCGGGACTTACCTCGATACCGTTGGTCGTGCCCATCCCGGAGGCGAGTTGCGTCACTTTGCCGTTTCCACCGATGCGCCAGAGCTGGCCTGTGCCTTCGTCCCAATTCGGATCGCTGGCGTAGAATGAACCGTCCGGTGTGATGGCCAGGTCATTCGGCTGGTTCATTCGCGGCTCATGGGCGAATACCTCAACCTCCTTTGTTGCCGGATCGATTCTCAGGACGTTGTGGTTTTTGTAGTCGGCCACGTACATCATGCCTTGCTGGTCGAACCGAATGCCGTTGCCAAGGCTACCGCCGGTGAGCTCGAGAAAGACTTCTCCTTTCCCGTCCGGTGTCACGCGCCCGATGGTCGGCTGCCGGGCGAAGCTGACTGCGTAGACATTGCCCTGCGCGTCAACCGCCGGACCTTCAATGGCGGCTGTAAAGCTGTTTGGCGCCGTGAACGGCTCGGCGGTGTAGAGGCCGGCTCCTGTCTGGGCGGAGGCTGACGGTATCCATCCGAACAACGCCAGCAGAATCGCGAGTGAACTGGAAATCCGGGACATGGCGAACCTTTTCGAGAGGTTCATCAGGATTATAATCTACCTCTGCCAGTCGGAGTACAATTGAGAGACAGACCGGACGAGGGGGATTTTCGTGAAGACGGACCGGCGACTTTTTCTTCAGAGCGCCATGACGGCAACCGCCCTGGCGGCCATGCAGCCCACAGCGGCGGCAAAGCCGGGCGCCAATGGGATTCCAGGGCCCTATCCCGGTCGGGTGATCTCCGTTGTCCATCCCGGTTCGATTGCCGGCGAGCAGTACCAGCGAGAGCCGGTTCGTCAGATGATCGGCAAGGGGATGATGCAGTTGACCGGTGCGGACTCGCCCGAGGAGGCGTGGCGCAGCTTCTTCGAGCCTGGTGACGTGGTGGGCGTGAAGCTGAATCCGGTTGGCCAGCCGCTTGTGATCTCCTCGCCCCAGGTGCTGCACGAAATCGTCGGCGGTCTCCGGATGGCCGGCGTGAAGGCGCGCGACATCGTCTGCTATGACCGCTACCGGGACCAGTTTATCAGCGCGGGCTTCGAAAGCTGGTTGCCCGAAGGTGTTCGCTGGACCTACGCCACCAGCGAGGTCGGCGAATTCCAACTCGACATGGAAGGCTATGACCCGGACCAGTTTGTCGAGATGCCCCTGGTGCTGCCAAAAGCCAATCCCGACGATCCGCACCACCGGCGCTCTTACGTCGCCCGCTTTCTCACGCGCGACGTGAACAAGATGATCAACCTCTGCGTACTGAAGCATCACCAGTCGGCCGGCATCACGCTGGCGCTCAAGAACATGTCTCACGGGCTGGTGAACAACGTCAGCCGCAGCCATTCCACCAAGACCCTCAACACGTGCGGCACGTTCATCCCGAACGTGGTTGATCTTCCCGTCATTCGTGAAAAGGTCGTGCTTCATATCCTGGACGGCATCAAGGGCGCCTTCCATGGCGGTCCTTTCGGCAGGAACGAAGCGTATGTGTGGCGCCACAACACGATGTACTTCGCGACGGACCCGGTCGCGATGGACCGCATCGGCTGGGATGTGATCGACGCTCAGCGAGTCTCAGTCGGGAGGGAGCCGGTGGGCAAGGCCGACCCGGACGAAGGCAGCACCTTCTATCGCATGCAGCCGGAACATGTCGAAATCGCCGGAGTCCTGGGACTCGGGGTCTTCGACAAAGAAAAGATCGACCATCGAAGCTTCCGGCTCGGCAGTTGACCGGCCGGACCGGTCTCGGACGCCATGTCGGGACTTCGCGTCGCGCTCCCTCCCATTACTCGTAATCGGCCCCGGTTAGGCTTTCCAGCACCGAGCGCTGCCAGTCCCGAAGCCGCTTCTCCATGTTCTTCGACATTTCGGGTTTGGCTTCAATCAGATTGTTCTGTTCGGCCTGGTCGGTGCGCAGATCGAACAGCTCTTTCGATGGTTCGTCTTCGGCCGTGCTGGAAGCTTCTCCCGATGGCTGGCCGTCAACCACCAGCTTGTACCGATTGTCCAGAATGGCCCGCGGGCCGTCGTAGTCGTCCTCGCTGATCCGCGGATGATGGAAGTTTCGGAAGTTGCGGGTGAACCGGCCGTCCATCATCTTGACCAGCGGCGTGGTTCCCTCCTGAAGCTCGGGATCGATGTAAGGCTCCGGGTCGCCCTGTGTTTCCCGCCTCGTATTGTAGCTCCAGAAACAGATCGGCTCCGATCTCTCCGTCATTCCGCCGTCGATCAGCGGTTTCAAGCTGATGCCGTCCAGCGGACGGTCAGGTAAAGCTTCGCCCACCAGGTCGCAGATTGTGGGCAGCATGTCGCTGGTCACCGCGTTGAGCCCGGTCACCCTTTGCTCCGGGATCCGTTCCGGCCATTCAATCAAGCCGGGAACCCGCACGCCTCCGTCATAGACAAAGCCTTTGTGCCGGCGCAGAGGGGCATCCAGGTGGCCCTCGGCCGGCACGCCGTTGTCGCCGCAGTACCAGAGCAGCGTATTCTGTCGCAGACCCTCGTCTTTCAGATACTTCCGCAGTTGTCCAATGGCCCGGTCCATCGCCGTGATCTCGGCGAAGCGCGCTTGCAGGACCTTGTCGAGCCGCCGTTCTACCGCGACCCCTCGCTCCATGTCCGTCACCCGCGCAAAACGCTCTTTGAACTCCTCCGGCAGATCGCTGTACAGCGCGAGGTCTTGGTCCAAGCCGCTGTAAGGCTCGTGCGGCGATCCGAACCAGACCACGCTGAAAAACGGACGACGGTCCTGCTTCGCTTTACCGATGAAACGGATCGCCTCGTCGATCACTACCTTCGAGCTTTCCCCTTGGAATTGCCTGGGCGGTCCGCCGTTGCGCGACAGCGTCGGATTCATCTCGAAAAAGTTGTCGTGCGAGAGCCATTCATCGAAGCCCATGGCGCCCGGATTCGTCGGCGAGCCGGCTTTCACCGGTCCCACGTGCCATTTCCCGAAATGTCCACACGTATATCATGACGGTCCCGAAGCGTATAATGTTTACCCGGCTCCCTTCCTTCTTCAGGTGGACCGCCAAGCACCTTCCGAA
>CAYLSS010000001.1:8381-25123 GCA_964385765.1 uncultured Solibacteraceae bacterium | reverse complement strand
ACGCCGCCGCCATCGAGCACTACCGCCTCGCATTGGAATCGGACGCGTCGTACGCGGAAGCCCATGGAAATCTCGCGGTGTCCCTGATGGTAGAGAATCAGATTGCCGATGCTGAACATCACGCACGGCAAGCGGTGCAGTTGATGCCGCTATCTGCGCAGACTCACTTCAACCTGGGCGAGGTGCTGGTGGCATCGGAGCAGTACTCCGCAGCCGTCGAATCATTCCAGCGTGCAATTGACTTGAGCGGCGAAAGCTGGGCACCGCCACTGAGCCGACTCGCATGGCTTCGTTCCACCTGCGAGGAAGCGGGGATCAGAGATGGAAAGTCAGCGACGGCGCTGGCTGAAAAGGCCATCGCGCTGAGCGGGCGAAGGGACCCGTTGACACTAGACGCGCTGGCAGCTTCGTACGCGGAGTCGCAGCGGTTCGAGGAAGCGGTGCAGGCAGCGCAGGAGGCGCTGACATTGTATTCTGCCAGCGGCGCCACCGGGTCAGCCGCTGGCGTGCGCAAGAGAATTGCGTTATACCGCCGCTCCCGGCCATACCGCGAGCGCTAAGGTTCTGTGCGCCTATCTACAGCGGAAGGTCGTCAGGCAAGGTAGCTCGAGCAACCCGTAGCACATTTCCACCGATGATCTTCTGGATGTCACTGTCCGAGTAACCTCGCTGAACAAGCCCAACTGTGAACAAGGGCCAATTGGTCCAGGCAACACTGAGCGACATCTGCTGACTGGTCTGGAACGGATCCGGGGGCCAGAGCATTTCCCAGTGGTCCCGCGACGGCCCCTGACCGGGGATCTTCGCATTCTCCCGAGCGGCGTTTCTGGAGGAGTAGGCAACATCGGTCCCAATGGCCACGTGTTCCACCCCGAAGCGCTTTGCCACGTAATCCACGTGATCAAGTAGGCGGCCGATGTCACCGCTCCCTCCCAGGTAGCGCGGGATGCAGCAGATACCAATGTAGCCGTCGGTATCTGCGAGAGCTTTGATCACGCTGTCGGGCTTCGACCGGATATGCTTGTGCAGACCCGCGCAAGTCGAATGGCTGGCTACGGCGGGTTTCTGTGATCGCTCTGCGGTTTCCAGGCTGGTTTGCCAACCAGAATGTGCGACATCCGGAATCACCCCCACACGGTTCAATTCGTCAACGACAGCACGGCCGAAATCGCTGAGACCCGCATTGGATGGCTCCGCGCATCCGTCGCCAATCATGTTGCGCCGATTGTAGGTCATGTGCATCATTCGAATCCCGAGATCGAAGAAGATACGGATGTAGCGAAGCTCATCCTCAACAGAAACCCATGATTGCGTGAGCGGAACACCATTGCCCGTGAAGTACAGGCAGTGCTTTTTCTGCTTTTTGGCGGCAACGACATCCTCGGGGACAACCGCCTTCCCGACGGAATCGCGGAGGAAGTCAGTAACGAATGTGAAGCGGGCCAGCCGCTTCATGAGACGCATGGGGTCCTGACCCTCCTGACCGCAGTTCTGGAAGACACAGGTTACACCGGAGGCATCCCATGCTTCGAGGTACTCCTTGCGCTCCGTCTCGCTGGTGACCTGCCGCGTCATGGACATCTCTTCACGGAGATCACGAAGCTCGATCTCCGTGGCACCTGCTTGAACAGCGACTCGGATCCGGTCTCCATCCACAGCCGCCCGTGGCGAGAAACCATAGGCATCGAAAACCACTGAGCTTCCATGCAACTCGAGTCCGTGGTCCAAATCCTTCTGGCTGGGGTTAAGCACTGACAGCGCGGCCTGGCGCGCTGCCTGGATCTTCTCGTTGTCAGCAGCGGCGGCGGAGGCCATAGCCGTTGTCAGTCCACCGCCTGCGATACCTCCGAGAAAGAAGCGGCGGTTCAGCTTGGTATCACTCACAGGCATCTCCTAGAGTCAGAGGTTCCGTTCGTACTTGCATGCAACCTACCCAAGCACGAGGACAGCGTGGATGGGGAGCAGATAGCCACTCGCCCGTCCAAAGTTTGCAGAGCATCTAGCTAAAACAGCAGTTTGAGAGCGAATTGAATGATCCTTGGATCGGCGGCGCCCTCGATTCGCCCAAAGCGGCCGGATACCCGCTGGGTCGAGAAAGGATTGCTGAAATTCGGCTTGTTAAGGGCGTTGAACAACTCCGTCCGGAACTGAAGCCGCAATTGCTCCTTGATTGGGAAGATCTTCATTACCGCCAGGTCGAAGTTGACCAACCCGGGACCCCTCAGAAGGCTGCGCGGAGCGTTGCCAAACGTGCCGATCGCGTTCGGCTGGAAGGCCCCTGTGTTGAAGTACTCCGCTATCAGTTCGCTTCTTGACCTTCCGGTATTCAACGTCGTCTCTTGTCCAGTGAGGTCGGCGTAGTCTTGGCCAATCCCACTGAACGAGTTGTCTCTTCCGGAAGCGACGGAGAACGGCTGCCCAGCCTGAAAAGTCCAGATACCTGAAGTCTGCCAATCGCCTAAGATTGCTCTCACCGCTGTCGGCCGGCCCTGCAAGCTCGGCAAAGTCCAAACGTAGGAGGTGACAAGACGGTGGCTCACATCGAACTCGGACAAACCGCGGTTCAAGTCTCGATTGAAGGGGATTGCCAGTGAGCCCGATTGTCCGGGAGTGATTCCGCCGGTCGAACCTCCGGACTGCTCATCGATTGACTTCGACCAAGTGTAGTTGACCTGGAAGGAGAAGGCACTGAAGCGTCGTTCGACTTCGAGTTGCATGCCGTGGTAGCTGGACGTCCCTTGAGACCTTGATGTCAGGTTCTGGCCGAACTGGGACAAGGGCCTCCGTTCCTGTGTGTTCCCAACGGTGGATTGTCCCGGAATGTAGACTGCGTAGTTGGTATCGACGCTATAGGGCAGACGGCGCGCTAAGTTTCCCACATAGCTGATACGGCCCAATAAGTTTCTGAAAACCTCGCGTTCGATGGTCAGGTTCCAGATCTGGTTGTAGTTCGTCTTCCAATTTGGATCGAAAGTACCAACCCGCCCGAGAGGCGGGAAGAACTCGGCGTCCTGGGGCGGGTCGAATGGCGCAAAGGACCCCGGAAACGGATTCGGCCTGTTGGCGTAGGGATCCTCCAAGGCGGCACCGTTAACGGTTACCTGTGGACTGAAGGGTGGCCCATTGACGAAGCCATTGTAGAGCACCGTCATCAGCGGATTATAGAAAAGACCCAACCCGCCGCGAACCACGGTTTTGCCTCCGCCCGGCCGCCAGGCGAATCCGAAGCGAGGAGCGATGGTCTGATAATCAGATTCGAACCCTCCCTCCGGGCAACTTGGATCGCCGGCGCTGAGGTATCCCTCGGGTGCATTCGGGAAACGCGTTGATTGCATGCCGGGCCGGATACACTGAACCCGGCCAAGTTCGTCTTCGAAAGGCCAGATGGGATCCCAACGTAACCCGAAATTGAGGGTCAAATTCCGGGTGGCTCGCCAGCGGTCCTGAATGAACACGCCGAACCGATAGCCAGTGAGGTTCTTGAACTCTCCTCCGCCTTGCTGGAAACGGAAAGACTCGCCTAGCATGAAGTCGGCCACGGCATGGTCGGTCGCACTCCCGTTGAAGTCAAAGATCCCCATGGTGCGAAAGTCGTTCCGGATTCGGTTGTTGTGACGGATCCACTCTCCTCCAAACTTCAACTCGTGATTGCCTCTGATCCATGTGACTTTTTCGGCGATGTGCTGATTGTTGTCCTGGATGACAAAGGGCCACGTTGGCCTGGCTGTGAAGAAGCCAGAGACATTGAGGAAGAAACCGGCAGGGTCTTTGATGGCGATGTTCTTCACTCCCGCGATCTGGTAGTTGATCGGGTATTCGAAGTCATCCCAATCGTCGATTCGCGCGCGGGAGGTGTAGGTGAAGGTCGCCTCGTTCAGGAGGGTCGGTGAGAACGTGTACATGTGGTTGGCGACGAAACTGTTGTTCGGCTGGCGGCCCCGACGAGTCAGCGGCTGCGCGATGTCGTTGGGATCGGCATTCAGTGGCACCTCCTTGTACCAGCGAAAATAGCGGCTCGAAATACGGTGCTTCCCGAGGTTGAGATCGCCTCGCATCGTGTACTCATTGATATCAGCGATATTGGGTTCCCCGGTGGGACGGAACCCATCTGGAGCTGTCGGTACAGGGATGAACTCGAGGAAAGCCTGCGTCACCGGGTTGAACCGAGAAAGCGGTATCTGGTTGTCGGGGAAGGGCTGGCCGCTCGCCGGGTCGAGGATGGGCCGTCCAGCGGCGGAGAAATCGCCTGCCCGCTGGGCCGCTGTGGGGAGGAACTGACGCCCGAGGCGGGGGTCACTCCGTAGACGGGTCCCCTGGTACGAACCAAAAAAGAAGAGTTTGTTCTTGATGACGGGACCACCGATGGCGCCACCAAACTGGTTTCGCCGTAGAGAGTCTCTATCGCTTGCGAAGAAGTTCCGTGCGTTCAGGACCTCATTGCGCACGAACCAGAAAGCTGAGCCATGAAATTCGTTGGTGCCGCTCTTCGTTACGACGTTGACCACTGCACCGGTGGCATTGGCGTATTCTGCACTGAAGTTGCTTCGCTGTACGCTGAATTCCTGCACAGCGTCCGGATTTGGAAACTTGCCACTCAGGTTGCGATAGGCGTTTGTATTAAAACCGCCGTCCATCGTGTAGTAGACGCCGCTGGAACGACTCCCGTTCACGGAGAAAGCGATCCCCTCGCTGTTGTTCGAGCGGTCGGCTGTTTGAATCACACCGGCCTGCAAACGCATGAACTCGGTCATCGTGCGACCATTCAGGGGTAGTTCCACCATCCTCTGCTGATCAACCAGCCCCTGCAGCGTGCCGGTCTGCGTGTTGACCAAAGGCGCCGCGCCACTCACAGTAACGGACTCTGCGAGCTGGCCGACTTCCAACTCGATGTCGACGGTGAGAGCTTCACTCACGGTGAGAATGAGTCCATCCCTGACGTGGCTCTGGAAACCGGGCTGTTGCACTTCGATTCTGTACTCGCCCACAGGAAGCAATGGCACGGTATAGGTACCGTCGGCGGCGCTTTCTTGGGTTCGCGTGAGACCCGTTTGGACGTTTGTCACTGTGATCGCCGCTCCCGGGATCGCCGCGCCACTGGGATCGGTAATAGATCCGGCAATTGTCGCGGTGGCCTGAGCCCTGCATGGGAAAGGGCTCAGGATGGAGGCGGCGAAAAGAATCAGAGCTACGTTGCAACAGAGACCCAGTGCAACAAGGAATCTTACCTTCGATATTGAAGTCATTACGTCCTCCAAGGTTCGCCTCGCCTTCTGACACCAAAGAACAAGGTCTGCCGATCCCGGGAAACACCTGCAGCACCCGCTGCGAAACAGACGCCTTCCTTCGCAGCGTTGAGATCGAGAGCGTGATACACTCGCCTTCAGAAGCCACGCAAGGCTAGCACGGTTTTTCAGTTAAGATTCTAGCTGGAACGGATAGCGGAGTCTTCAAGTGATCCTCAAGATTTATCAATAGTCCTCAAGACGAGACGGAGTGAGGATGGCCCGCTACTACGAGTTCGAGGGTTTTCGGGTCGACGTTCTGAGACGGACCTTATGGCGAGACAGTCGGCGCGTGCCACTGGCCCCTAAGGTGTTCGATCTGCTCTTGTCGCTGCTACAGAACCGAGACCGAGTCGTCAACAAATCGGAGTTGATGAGTGCGCTCTGGTTGGACGCGGCCGTTGAAGAGGCGAACCTCACCCAATCCGTGTTCCTATTGCGCAAGGCCTTGGGGGAAAACGCCCGTTCACACAACTACATTGTGACGATTCCCGGGCGCGGCTATCGTTTCATCGCTGAGGTCTGCGAATCTGTCCAGTCGGAAGCTAGCGCTGCTGTCAGCAACGGAGGCGAGAGGAGGCATGCCCTCCGCTCCATTTCTGTATTACCGCTGCGGTCACTCCAAGGAGAACCGCGCGACGCGAACCTTGGATTGGGCATCGCCGATAGTCTCACGGCTGTGCTCGGAAAGATCGATGCCTTGTCAGTGAAGCCCACATGGGCCGATTTCCAGCATGCCCAGCCGAAGTGGGAGCCTCTGGAAGTTGGCCGGGAGCTCAAGGTGGACTGGATCCTACACGGCACGTTGCAACGCTTTCAAGACCGCCTTCGAGTCGTCCTCCAATTGGTCGACGTGACTAGCGGCATGCTGCTTTGGGCTGACCAGTTGGAGCGGGATTCGTCCGATATCTTCGCAGTCGAAGATGCGGTCTCCGAACTGGTAGGGCGAGCGATTGCAATGAAGTTGGGGTTGAAACAGCAAGTTCGCGGCCCCGTACGACACACCAAGAACAACAAAGCCTATCAGTTGTACCTGAAGGGGCGCTACTTCTGGGGAAGAAGAACAGCGAAAAATTTTCGCAAAGCCGCTGCCTGCTTCGATGAGGCGAGCCGTATCGACCCACAGTACGCGTTAGCTTCGACGGGCTTGGCGGATTGCTACTGCCTGTGCGCCTGCTACAACGTCATGCGGCCACTTGATGCGTGGCCGCGAGCTTGGACGGCGGCCAGCCGGGCGCTGGAGATCGACAGTGGACTGCCAGAAGCGCATGCGACGCTCTGCTTGGTGAAGATGGGATTAGACTGGGATTGGATCACCGCCGAGGAAAACTGTGTGGAAGCCATTCGCTTGAATCCTGAATACACGACCGCCCTCAACTACCTTGCCGAAAACCTGATGGCCCGGGGATATAAGGAAAGGGCGATTGAGACAATCCGTCGTGCTGCCGAAATCGAACCACTATCGTTGATCCTCATTCGCGATGTTGGGACCATGCTTTACTACGCTGGGCGATATCAGGAAGCGGTCGAACAGTTGAAGACCACACTGGAACTCGATCCGGAATTCATGCTCGCGCACTGGTCGCTCGGATGGGCACTGGAACGTGCTGGCGAATACGACAATGCACTAAAGCACCTACGCAAGGCGCTCGATCTCTCGGGCGGAGCAGCGGGCATCTTGTCCCAGATCGGCTTCACACAGGCTTCCGCCGGCCAAGCAAGTCAGGCGAGAGAAACACTCGAGGAGTTGACCACGCTTGCAAGACGGCAATATGTTTCACCTTACGATGTCGCGATTCTGCAGCTCGGTCTTGGCAATCGAGACCAAGCGTTCGAATCTTTTCGTCGGGCGGCCGACGAGAGGGTGTGGTCGGTGGCCTACCTCAAAGTAGATCCGCGGCTCGATCTTCTGCGCTCTGACTCTCGTTTCAGTGAGTTGCTGCACGTGGTCGGGTTCGAGCGTTGAACCGTCGATCCGAGCGGATGAGAAGGCAATCTTTGCATTTTCTTCAGATACTGGGCGGCTACACGCTGATGCCTATCCGCCACAGGAGGTATCCCGCGGCCTGGCGGGCGCAGAGCTTCCAATGGGTCCAGCTATGGCGCGGGCCGTTCGGACGCGGCGAGCCGTAGACGCGGAGCCCCTGGGCCTCCAGCATCTTTTTGGCACGGAAAATGTGGTAACCGTCGCTGACAACGATGCAGGAGTTCAGATCCATGCGGCGCATAATCTCGGCGACCGCGGTGGTCGAATAGATGGTGCTGTCGCCCTCGGGTTCGAGGATGATCGCCTCCGACGGGACGCCGTGACGGATCAGGTATGCTCTTCCGACCTCGCTTTCGGTGAAGTCCGGATCGCCTCCCGCACCTCCGGTGGTAATGATGAGCGGAGCCATGCCGCGACGGAACAGCTCGAGTCCATGGTCGAGCCTGGCTCCGAGTACAGGCGATGGACGCCCGCGGTACGCCGCGGCTCCGAGGACCACGATCGCGTCCGCGGTCTGAGCCTCGTCGACCATGGACTGGGCATGAACGAGATAAGTAAGGTGGCCGAGGTAGACAGCCAAGCCGAGGGGCAGCGCGACCGCCGCTCCGGCCACGATCATCAGGCTCCGGCGCATGGTGCGGTATGATGTGGCAGGCCGAACGGTTGTCCGCCGGCGCGCTCCCCCAATTGTCTACAAAGCGGTCGGAATGCACAACCAGGGAACGCAACAGATCACGAGCCTGCAGAATCCGCTACTCAAGGAAGTGCGGAAAGCGGTAGTGCGCGGTTCACTGACCGCGGATGGCTGCGCCGTCGCCGAGAGTTTTCATCTGCTCGAGGAGGCGCTCGGCAGTGACCGGGAAGTCCGCGCGGTGCTGGCGGCAGACTCCGTACGCAGCACAGTGGAGAAGCGCGTGCGCGGCCTACGCCGCTTCTCCACCTTTGTCGTGCCGGACAAGCTCTTTGATCAGATCGCAGCCACCGAGCACAGCCAGGGCGTCATGACGTTGGTGAAACCGGCGAAATGGACGCTCGAATCGGTGTTTCGCGGCCGCTCAATGGTCGTGATTCTCGACGGCATTCAAGATCCGGGGAATGCGGGCGCCATTGTGCGGGCAGCCGAGGCCTTCGGCGCCACCGGCGGCATTTTCGTAACGGGCACCGTGAGCCCGCACAATCCGAAAACGCTGCGGGCAAGTGCCGGTTCAATATTCCGGCTCCCCTACGTCCACGGCGTGGACGCCGAGATCGTGCGAGCGACTCTCGAGCAGCGGCGGCTCGACGTGTACGCGGCCATGCCCCGCGGCGGCAAGCTGCTTCCGGAAGTAGATCTGAAGCGGAGGTTCGCGCTGGTGCTGGGCAGCGAAGCGCATGGCGTAGGTGACCGGCTGAGCGCCGCGGCGCTGGACTTGAGAATCCCGACGTCGGGCGTCGAGAGTCTCAACGTGAGTCTGGCGGCCGGGGTCATTCTCTACGAAGCGCGGCGGCAGCGGGTAATGTGATGAGTCTGTTCGATACCGGCGGGGAGCCGCCGACCCCTGACAAAGACCGTCCGCTGGCCGAAAGAATGCGCCCGCGCACGCTCGACGAGTTCGCGGGTCAGGAGCATATCCTCGCTCCGGGCAAACCACTCCGGGCGCAGATCGACCGCGATCAGCTCACTTCGCTGATCCTGTGGGGACCTCCCGGAGTCGGCAAGACGACGCTGGCGAAACTCATCGCCGGGCTGACGAAGGCGGACTTCATCCCGTTTAGCGCCGTCTTGAGTGGCATCAAGGAAATCAAAGCAGTAATGTCCGATGCCGAGCGGAACCGGCGCCTGGGCCGCCGCACGGTACTCTTCGTCGATGAGATCCACCGCTTCAACAAGGCGCAGCAGGACGCGTTTCTGCCTTACGTGGAGCGCGGCGACATCACGCTCATCGGCGCGACTACCGAGAATCCTTCGTTCGAAGTCATTTCCGCGCTGCTCTCGCGGGCCAGGGTCTATGCACTCCGCGCGTTGACGCTGGAAGAGATCGCGGGGCTCCTTGAACGGGCCCTGTCGGACTCCGAACGGGGGTTGGGCAGTCACGGCATCACCGCCCCGCGCAAGCTGCTCGAGCAGATCGGCGTGTTCGCCAACGGCGACGCGCGCTCGGCCTACAACATCCTCGAACTGGCCGTGGCGGCGACCGATGGAAAAGAGTTGTCCGAGCAGGCAGTCGAGGACGCGATCCAGCGAAAGGTGCACCTCTATGACAAGTCCGGCGAGGAGCACTACAACCTCATCTCGGCGCTGCACAAGTCGGTGCGGTCGAGCGATCCGGATGCGGCGCTCTACTGGCTGGCGCGGATGCTCGAAGCCGGCGAGGACCGGCTGTATGTCGCGCGCAGGTTAGTGCGGATGGCGATTGAAGATGTCGGGTTGGCCGACCCACGGGCGATGGAGCAGGCCATCGCCGCGCAGCAGACAGTCCATTTTCTGGGGATTCCGGAAGGCGACCAGGCGCTGGCGCAGGCGGCCATCTACCTTGCCGTCGCACCTAAGTCGGATGCGGCCTACGTAGCACTGAACGAAGCGCAGAAGGAGGTCCGAACCGGAAAAGCGGAGCCGGTGCCGATGCACCTGCGCAATGCTCCGACCCGCGCCATGAAACAGTGGGGCTACGGGAAAGGATACGAGCATGCACACGCCGACGCCGACGCTGTCACGGCCATGGAGTGCCTGCCGCCGTCGCTCGCCGGACGGCGCTTCTACCATCCGAAGAATCGTGGCATCGAGCAGCGTATCGCCGAGCGCCTGGAGCAAGTCCGCCGCGCCCAACAGGAGCGGAAGAAGCCAGGAGCCGCGGATACAGAGCAATTCGATTCTGAGTCGGGCTCGAACTGATGGGGGCGGCCGATTCGCCTGTTTGCCATCCTGCCGCCGCTGGCCGAAGCCCATGGAGCGCATCGCCGGGATCAGGGTGCTGCGAGTCTTAACCAAATCCAGAATTCACCGGCTGCTGGGACAGGATGGTGCGATCACGGTGGGGGCCTACCCGATCAGTGGGCGTCCTGGGGCACGGGCTTCATCGACACGGACCGCTGGATTGAAATCATCTACAACAGCTTGCAGGATACCGGCTGATTCGGGTGCAATTATTCGGTCCGGCAGCCTTCACCGGGAGCGATTCTCGGCGCATTCGATGCACAACGGAGCTTCCGGCCTCACGTTCAGGCGGGCTTCGGAGATTTCCTCCTCGCAACGAAGGCAGTAGCCGTAGGAACCTTCGGCGATCCGCTTGAGCGCCTGTTCGACCAGCCGCATCCGCTCCTGGTTGCGACGTTGCAACTCGATCGCCATCTGTTGGGACTGGATGGCGTCCTGGCGGGTGAGCCGTCCAATAGCCCTGTCCGGAGCCACGGGCTTCGTTTCATCGTCATCGGCGAGTCGCGCGCGCAGTTCGGCTCGCAGGTCCTCGAGTGCCTTTCGAGAACGATCGATGCGTTCGGTATCCATTGAAACTAAGGCTAGCACCCGCGGTATACTGTTCGCCGATTGGAGCCAAATCATGGATAAGCAAAACAGCCGACGCGATTTCTTGCGATCCTCCGCCGCCGCGATGGCCGGATTGAGCGCGCTTGCGACTCCGGCAGTGCATGCCGCCGGCAGTGACGTGATCCGAGTCGGCGTGATCGGTACCGGCGGTCGCGGCGAGGCTGCCGCCATCAATGCCATGAACGCCGACAAGGGCGTTCGGATTGTGGCGATGGCCGACATGCGGCGTGACCGGATGGAAGAGAAGCGCATCGCGCTCAAGTTGAAGAAGGGCGACCAGGTGGGTGTCCCGGACGAACATCTGTTCACGGGCTTCGACGCCTACCGGAGCGTGATCGAAGTCTCCGACGTCGTGATCATCGCCAACGCGGCGAAGTTTCACCCGCTGCACATGAAGGCAGCCGTCGATGCCGGCAAGCACGTCTTCGTGGAGAAGCCGCACGCCATTGATCCGGCGGGGATCAAGACCGTCCAGGCCGCGGTGGACGAGGCTCGGCAGAAAGGACTTTCAGTGGTCTCCGGCTTGCAGAGCCGCTACCATCCGGGTTATCAGGAAACGATGAAGCGGGTGCATGACGGCGCCATCGGTGACATCGTCGCGATTCAGGAGACCTGGCTGCGCCCGCCCTACGTGCTGCGGGAACGCGTGCCCGGCATGTCCGAAATCCGGCACCAGGCGAGCAACCAGTATCACTTTCACTGGCTCTGCGGCGGCGACATCCCGCAAACGCTCATCCACAACCTGGACCGCTCGCGCTGGGCGCTGCACGAAGCGAATCCACTCCGCGCTTACGGGATGGGAGGCCGATCAACCCTCGACGGCGAAATCCACGGCAATGTATTTGACCACAATGCCGCGGTTTACGATTTTCCAGAGGGCGTTCGGGTCTACGCCTTCTGTCGAACTATTGATAACTGCTATAACGAGAATTCGAGCCTGATTCTAGGGTCAAAGGGTCAGTGCGACCTGTTGAAGCTGCGCATCACCGGAGAGGCCAAATGGGAGCATGCAGGTCCGAAGTCGAAGAACAACGCCTATGATCTCGAGCACGTCGCGCTCTTCGAGTCGATCCGCGGCGGCAAGCGGCTCAACAATGGCGACTATATGGTCGCGAGCACGCGAACGGCGATCATGGGGCAGTTTGCTTGTTACACGGGCCAGGAGATTAAATGGGAAGCGATGTCTGGATCGGATTACTATCACCCGCCCAAGCCGGAGGAGTGCTCGATGGAGATGGAGCCGCCGGTGAAACTTGGGCCGAACGGCACTTATCCCGTGGCATTCACGCCTGGAGTCTCCCGGCTGCTTTAGCGATTACAAGAGGACCCCGATGACAAGACTCTTTTGGCCGGCGTTGTTCGCGGCCGCTTTATTAATAATGTCCTGCAGTTCGCCTGCCCTGGAACGCAAGCCGAATTTCATCGTCATCCTGGCCGACGACCAGGGCTGGGGCGATCTTAGCGTCCACGGGAACACGAATCTTGCCACTCCGCGCATCGATTCGCTGGCCCGCGACGGGGCGATTTTCGATCACTTCTACGTTCCACCGGTCTGCTCGCCGACCCGCGCCGAGTTCCTCACCGGCCGCTATCATCCGCGCGGCGGGGTATACGGTACGAGCGCGGGCTCGGAGAGGCTCGATCTCGACGAGCACACTATCGGGGAGACCTTCCAGGCGGCGGGTTACGCGACGGCCGCATTCGGAAAGTGGCACAACGGCAGCCAGCCGCCGTACCATCCGATCCATCGCGGCTTCGACGAGTACTATGGCATGCCATCGGGCCATTGGGCGCACTACTTTTCACCCGTGCTCGACCACAATAACTCGATCGTGCGGGGTGAAGGCTACATCGTCGATGATTTCACCAAACACGCTCTGCAATTCATCGAGGACAATCGGGACCGGCCGTTCTTCTGCTATATCCCGTACAACACACCGCACTCGCCGATGCAGGTGCCGGACCGATTTTACGAAAAATTCGACGGCGCCGAGCTGGAAATGCGCAACCGGGAGCCCGAGCGTGAAGATGTCCCGCACACCAGGGCGGCCCTGGCAATGGTGGAGAACATCGACTGGAATGTCGGACGCCTGCTCGATCGGCTCGACGAACTGGAACTCGCCAACGATACAGTGGTGGTCTACTTCAGCGATAACGGTCCGAACGGATGGCGATGGAACGGCGGCATGAAAGGCCGGAAGGGCTCGACCGACGAGGGCGGGGTCCGATCGCCGTTTCTGATCCGGTGGCCGGGACGGATTGAGGCGGGCAAGAGAGTCCCGCAGATTGCCGCTGCTGTCGACCTGTTGCCGACATTCGAGGACCTGGCCGGAATTCCGGTGCTGGCCGACAAGCCCCTGGACGGTATCAGTCTGAAGCCTCTGCTGCTGGGTGACGATGCCGGCTGGCCCGACCGAACGCTGCTCAGCTACTGGAACAGCCGGGCGAGCGTCCGCACGCAGCAGTACCGGATGGACACCGATGGTCAACTTTTCGACATGATAGTCGATCCGGGTCAGCGCAACGACGTCGCCGCCGAGCGGCCCGCGGTCGCAGCCCGGCTGCGGGAAACACTCGAGGCCTGGAGGAAGGAAGCCGCAGTTGAGCTGGAGGGCAGCGAAGATCGCGGTTTCACCGTCGGCTACGCTCCCTTCACCCTACTCCCGGCTCGTGACGCTGTCGCCAAGGGGCCGTCGGTGGAGCGAAGCAACCGGTTTCCCAACAGCTCGTATTTTCTGAACTGGGAGAGCACCGAGGACCGAATCACGTGGGACATCGATGTAGGGCAGGCCGGCGAATACGAAGCCGTCGTCTACTACGTTTGCCCCGCTGCGGACATCGGCTCCACTGTCGAGCTGGGCTTCCGGGATGCGGCTGTGACAGCCAAGGTTACCGAGGCACACGATCCGCCGCTCATCGGCGCTGATCGGGATCGTGTGCCCCGCCAGGAATCCTACACTAAAGACTTCCGGCCAATGACTCTGGGGACCATCGCGCTCGCTAAAGGCCGCGGCACGCTGACACTCCGGGCAACGGATGTCCCGGGCGATCAGGTAATGGAGGTGCAGTCGCTGGCCTTGACGCGAAGTGATTAACCCCGCCGGACGGTAACGGTGGCCTGGGCCTCCACGCTGCGGCCTTCGCCAACGGCGCCGACGTTTTCGGCCGTCTTGAACTTGACGTTCACGCGGTCCGGCGCCAGGCCGGCGATCGCGGCGATGCTATTGCGGATGGCGTCGCGGTGGTCCTTTAGCTTGGGACGTTCCAGTACGGCTGTGCAGTCGACATTCACGAGTTCGAAGCCTTGCCCGCGGGCGAGCTCAACAGCATGGCGCAGGAAACGATCGCTGGTTGCGCTTTTCCATTTGGGATCCGTGTCCGGGAAGTGCATTCCTATATCGCCCATTGCTGCGGCTCCCAGGACAGCATCGGTGATGGCATGCAGCAGGACGTCGGCGTCGGAGTGGCCGACGAGGCCATAGCCGGCTGGAATGCGGACACCACCTAGCCATATCGAGTCTCCCGCACCCGTGCGATGCACATCCCATCCGAGTCCGGTGCGGTATTCGCCAGGCATGGTCGTGGATCAGGCAGGGATGGGGTCAGGCCGGTTCAGCCGCTTTGGCCTTCTCTTCGGCCAGAAAGAACTTGGCAAGTTGCATGTCGCTCGGCCGGGTGATCTTGATATTGCGATCGCTGCCGGACACCACGGCCACCTCGACTTTTTCCAACCGCTCCACCAGGCTCGCCTCGTCGCTGCCGACGAAACCGTCCTGTCGGGCTCTGGCAAAGGCCTCCTGCAGCAGTTCGCGGCGGAAGACCTGGGGGGTCTGGGTGAGGATCACGCGATCCCGCGACAAAGTGTTGCGCACCTTGGTCAGGTGAACAAGCTTCACAGTGTCTACCGGTACGATACCGACAATCGCGGCGCCCTCCCTGGCTGCCTTCTCGATCACGTTTTCGAGAATCTCCTCGTCGACGAAGGGGCGGACCGCATCATGGACGGCCACGAGGTCAGTGTCGGGTGAGACAGCAGCCAGAGCGTTCTCCACCGAATGCTGCCGGGTTTCGCCCCCCTCGACCAAGTGAATGGGCTTCGCCAGACGCTCTTGATGGATGAACTCCCCGACCCAGCGCAAATCTTCCTGCCGGAGCGCGACAAGGATTTCATTCACGAGCTGGCTGCCGGCGAACTTGCGAATCGTATGCAACAGGATGGGTGAACCGTCGAGCAGCATGAATTGCTTCCGGCTCGTACCGGCGCTTTCCTCCGCCGGCGCTCTCATGCGAGTACCGAGTCCGGCGGCGGGTAAAATGACAGCAACCTTCATAATGCTCCGAGAAGACAATTCTATCTCATTCCCCACGGGCACACCTCACACTCCGCGACCGGCCGCTGCCCGATCCCGGCGAACTAGTGCGTGGACGCTGCCCGGTGGCGGTCGGATTTATCCGACCCTTTGTCGTAGACCTGATGCAACTTATCGTCGAACCTGCCGAAGATCATCTTTCCGGCTGTCGTCTGGAGGACGCTTGTGACCGACACGTCAATGGTCCGGGAGATCATCTTTTTCGCATTGTCGACAACCACCATGGTCCCATCATCTAGATAGGCGACTCCCTGGTTGTACTCCTTGCCTTCCTTGAGGATGAAGACTTTCATCGTCTCACCGGGCAGAACTACCGGTTTGAGCGAGTTGGCGAGTTCGTTGATGTTCAGCACGTCGACGCCGTGAAGTCCCGCAACCTTATTTAGATTGAAGTCATTGGTGACAACCTTACAGTTGTAAAGCTTACCCAACTCGATCAGCTTCATGTCGACGTCGCGAATACTCGGGAAGTCCTCTTCAAGGATCTGTATATTGAGCTGCGGCATTTCTTGCAGCCGCTGGAGTATATCGAGGCCGCGGCGGCCCCGATTGCGCTTCATGGAATCGGCGGAATCGGCCACGAGCTGCAACTCCCGGAGCACGAACTGCGGAATCACGATGGTTCCGTCGAGGAAGCCGGTTTCCGCGACATCGGCGATGCGCCCGTCGATGATCACGCTCGTGTCGAGAATCTTGAACGAATGTTTACCGGATTTCTCGCCGCCGAACAAGCCCCCAAGCGCTGCAAGGTTCAGCATGTCGCCCTTGTTTGCCCCGACGATCAAACCGACGTACATCATTATCAATAAGATCGCCAGTTGCACGAAAGGCGCCGTGCTGGAGTCGCTCGGAAACGACTGAATCAAGATGCGGGACACCAAAAAGGCGCCGAGAATACCCAATACCGATCCTATCGCCGCCCCGATCAGCCGCTTCAGGCTGACCTGTTTCAGTCGGATTTCGAAAAGGACGATGCTGAGGCCAAGGATCGCCCCGGCAGCCGCCGCTAAGGGTCCATCGAGGTTAAACGGTTCGAAAACGAAGGCGGTGAGGCCGACGATGAGAACGAAAAGTATACGGATGAAGAGCAAATCATTGAACATGCCACCCTCCCCCGGTGACATTCAAGACATAAGACAAGATGCATGAATGACTACACTCGGCCATGAGTATAGCATCGAAAGGCGGGCATCCAATCGGGATTTGCAGACTGGATAAGCGGGAGGCAATCAGAAGAATCGCGGCAGTACCTGCCGAACAAGGGTTCGGTCGCCGCCCGTGCTGAGGCGTTTCAGGAAGTCAGATACAGTCCAGGGCCGTCACAGCAGGATGCTAGATGAGGAACCGGGCAGGGCCCGGAAGTTCTACAAAGCTTTGGCGAGTTCCTGGGCGAACGCGCTTCGCGGCTGACCCTGCTTGCCGGAACGCTTGTGCTTGCGCCCGCCGCGTTTCCGCTCCTGAGGGCGATCCGATTTCGATCTCGGCGGCTGCGCCTGGTTAGCCCGCAGCAGCTTCTCCTCGAGAGGCGCTCGATCAAACCGACGGATAATGGAGTCCATCTCCTCCTTGTTCGGCGTCTC
>CAYLSS010000001.1:0-8371 GCA_964385765.1 uncultured Solibacteraceae bacterium | reverse complement strand
AGGCGAAGCCCTTGGATTCCTGAGTTTCCGGGTTGCGTATTACTTTGATGTTGTCGGCGACCAAGTTTTCCGCGAGCAACCAGGACATAATATCGTCCGCGGTTACCCACGCAGGGAGATTACCAAGAAAGACCGTATGACTCATTCTTTAATGTTTGCTGTGCTCCGTACAGAATTTGCGGACAAAGTGGAAAGGGGGAAATCCATGCACGCCTTATCAGATTACCACAACCCGGACGCCTCACGCCAGCAGCAGTCTTGGCCGATGCAAAGTGAGCCGGGTCGAGGGCAGGCATGTGCTGCTGAGCTTGCCGAATGGGAACCGGCCGGCGGTTCGTCGAGGGGCGTCAACCCAAAACCACGTTTCTGGCAAAGAGCACTGCGGGAATCTCGCGCAGTTGCTCCAGCACGTTCTCTGGCAACGCGCTGTCCGTTTCGACGACAGCAATCGCCCGCAGGGATTCGCCGGGAACCTGCGGCGTTTCCTCGCGGCCGAGCGAGAAGTTGGCGATATTGATCCCGTTGTCTCCGAGGACCGACCCAATGTGTCCGATGACACCGGGCACGTCCTTGTTCTTGAGAAAGGTGAGGTTGCCGCTCAGGGTCGCTTCGCAATAGATGCCGTCGATCTGCATCACGCGAGGTTTGCCGAGCACCACCGCGCCCTCCACCGCCGTCATACCGGCATCCGTCTCGAGTTCGAGCAGAATCGAGTCCGTGTGCCGCGTCCGTTTCTCGTGCCGCTCCCCCACACTGAGATCGCGTTCCTGGGCGATCTGCATCGCATTGACAACGTTCACTTTCTCGGACAGAAAGCTATTCAAGACGCCAGCCAGCCCGCCGTTGCGGACGAGTTTTGTGTCGCGGGTGCCGATGTCGCCGTGGTAGATGAGCCGAACGGTTTTCGGATTCCCGGTTGCCGCCTGAGCCGCGAATGCTCCCAGCCGTTGAGCCAGCTCGATGTAGGGGCCAACCAGCCGATATTGCTCGGGGGAGACGGCGGGCATGTTCACGGCATTGATGGCGATGCCGGTTCGCAGGTACTCAACCACCTGCTCGGCAATACGGATACCGACAATCTCCTGGGCCTCACCGGTGGAGCCGCCGATGTGCGGGGTCGCGATCAGCGCTTCGGTTTCGAGCAGGGGGTTGCCGGTCGGCGGCTCGACGGCAAAAACGTC
This sequence comes from uncultured Solibacteraceae bacterium, assembly GCA_964385765.1. Taxonomy (GTDB): domain Bacteria; phylum Acidobacteriota; class Terriglobia; order Bryobacterales; family Bryobacteraceae; genus CAWELS01. The sequence continues at coordinate 7,190 of CAYLSS010000001.1, read as the reverse complement.
GAGGCCCGCGCCGGCGACCTTACCCGCCTTGATTGCATTGTACAGGGCGGTCTCGTCGATGATTCCGCCCCGGGCACAGTTTACAATGCGCACGCCGTCCTTCATCTGTGCGTACTGCGCGTCGGAGATCATATTCTTCGTCTCCGGCGTGAGCGCGACGTGGAGCGAGATGTAGTCGCTTTCGGCGAGCAGGCTCTCGAAGGGGACAAGCTCGACGCCGGCGTCCTCGGCCCACTGTTTGCTCACGTACGGATCAGTCGCAATGATCCGCATTTCGAAAGCTCTCGCCCGCTGGACAACCTCGCGTCCGATGCTGCCTAAACCGATCACGCCGAGCGTTTTGTCTCGGAGTTCCGACCCGAGAAACTTCTTCTTCTCCCATTGGCCGGACTTTGTCGATGAGCTCGCCTGCGGAATGGGTCGCGCCAATGACAGCATTAACCCGAGGGTGTGCTCGGCTACGGCCACTGCGTTGCCGCCCGGTGTGTTCATCACCAGGATGCCGGCGGCCGTGGCGGCGGCAAGATCGATGTTGTCGACGCCGATGCCCGCGCGGCCGATCACCTTCAGGTTGGGAGCTTTGGCGATGATCTCCTTCGGCACCTTGGCCGCGCTGCGCACCAGCAGCCCTTCGGCCGCCCCCAAGTGCTCGGGGAAGCTCTTCGGGTCGGAGATTGTCAGCTCACAGTCTTCTTGAGCCCGCAACATCTCGATTGCGGCGGGCGCCACCTTATCTGCTACAAGGATCTTCATGGATTTCCCCCCGGGAACCGCTTGCCGGTTCCTATTCTGCCGCCGCTTCGGCGTAGACTCTCTGCACCGCCGCGACTCCTTTGCCGAACTCCACGTCCAAACCGGCGTGGGCAAGGATCAATTCGAGCTCGGCGACCACCGCGAAGAGATCCGGGAAATCGAAATAGCCGAGATGGGCGATGCGGAAGATCTTGCCCTTCATCGAGCCCTGGCCGTTCGCGATAACGGAGCCGAACTGGTCGCGGAAACCCTTGACGATGATGCCGGAGTCCATTCCTTCCGGAGACCGCACGGCAGTGACCGCCGAACCAGGATCCTCGGGGGCGAAGCATCGAAGGCCGAGTTCCGTGACAGCGGTCCGCGTGGCCCGGGCCAGGAGCTGCGCATTCTCTATAAGATTGTCCATCCCGATGCTGAGCATGTACTTCAGAGCCGCGCCGAGCGAGAGGACCAGCGCCGTCGACGGTGTCCAGTTGGACTGGCCCTTGGTCGCATTCTCCGCCTCTTTCTTGATGCTGAAGTAATAGTGCGGCAGATCAGAAGTTTCCTCATGCCTCCAGGCTTTCGGGGAGATGCTCATGAAAGCCAGGCCGGGAGGGATCATGAATGCTTTTTGAGACCCGCCGATCACGATGTCCAGGCCCCATCCCTCGATGTCGAGGGGCATTGCACCCACGCCGGTGATCGCGTCGACAACCGTGATGGCATCGGTTTCGGCGGCCGCGCGGCCAATTGCTTCGACGTCGTGCTGGATGCCTGTTGAAGTCTCGGCGGCCTGCAGAAAGACTCCGCGTACTCCGGGCTTCTTTAACTCCTCGATTACCTGCGAAGCGGGGACGGCCTGACCGTATTCGGCGGTCAGGATGACGGGGTCCAGGCCGTAGGACTTCGTGATCTGTCCCCAGCGTTCGCCGAATTTACCCGCCGAAAGGACGACCACCCGGTCGTCCTTGCGAAAGAAGTTCGAAACCGAAGCTTCCATTGCGCCGGTGCCCGAGCACAAGAGCGGTACCACGTCCCACGACGTCCCGAGCAGATTCTTGAGATCGCTCACCACGTCCTGGTAGACGGCGACGAAGTCCTGCGTTCGATGATGGATGTCCGCGGCCATCATCGCATGCAGGGCCGGGGGGTACAGCGGTGTCGGCCCTGGTGTGAGCAAACGGGTTTTACGGATGTGCATAACTCAAAAAGAAACTATTAGAATAACAGACGCGATGGCTCTACTCGACGTAATTCAGAAGGATATGGTGGCCGCGATGAAAGCGAAGGACCAAACGCGGCTAGGAGCCCTTCGGATGATCAAGACCGCGCTGAAGAAGCAGGAGATCGACAGCGGCCAGCCGCTTGACGAAGCGGGCGAGCAGAAACTGCTGGCGACCCTTGTGAAGCAGCGCAAGGAATCCATCGAGATGTTCGAAAAAGGAGGGCGGACCGACCAGGCGGAACAGGAGCGCGCCGAGCTCGCGATCATCCAGGGCTACATGCCCGCCGCGGCAACCGACGAGGAGATGGACGCCGCCGTGAAAGCCGCCATCTCGGACACGGGCGCCGATTCCATCAAGCAGATGGGAGCCGTCATGCAGGTCGCCAAAGGAAAGCTGGCGGGAAAGACCGTTGACGGCAAGGCGCTCAGCAGAAAGGTCAAGGCCGCCCTGGGTTGAGAGAGTGCCTCCGAATCGGACAAGCGGCAGAACTTCCCGGGATTCATCCTGCCATGGGACCTGAAAGCTGACGGCCCTGTTACCGCCGCACGATCACCTCGCGAAGTTGGTCGCGGCTAAGAAAGAACTTCACGCTCCCGAAACCTTCGAAGAGCCGCTCGACGCCCCGATTGTTAAAGAGCTGGACGGGCTGTCGCTGGGTTTTGAGGGCCAGATGGAGCGACTGGGGATCCTCGATCCGATAGGTGTAGCTGGGCACCCACTCGGCCTTCTCCGAAGTATGGAAGAAGGCCAGCATGAAGGCTCCGGGGCGGAGAATGCGACTCAGACGGTCGACCGCGGCCAGCAGCAGGGGCCGGGCCAGGTATTCGAGCGAGTCCCATATGAGCGCTCCGTCAAGCGAGTTGTCCTCAAAACCGAGCGTCTGATCGAGAAAGGCGTCGATCCGGTTGCGCTGCGATGGCCCGCCGGGCGGGTCGTCGGGAGTGGTTATCGAATCCAATGTCCGGAGAAAATCTACTGAGTAGAGACGATGTCCCAGGTTGGTAATGAAGCTCACACTCGCCTGCGAGATCTCGCCGAGATCGAGAATCGCCAGTCCGCTTTCGTCCGCGATCGAGTTGACGAACTCTGACAGTCCATGGCTGCGCTTGACCAATTGACGCTGCTCTTTGGGAACGGATGGCGGCGGAGGGGACTGCCTGCCGACGGTTTGAGGGCGATCTTCCGGACGCTCCCGGGATCTTGAGAGTAATTCGCGGAACCAATTACCGATCACGCTATCTCGCACGAAAGCTCAAAGTGCACCCTGGAGACCATTGCGACGGAGCGCGCCGTTATTTCCGGGCCGCGGCGGCTGCTGCCGAATTTTTCCCAGCGGAGGCGGGCGCAGCCACCGGAGGCGTCAAGGACGCCTGCGCCGACCCGGACACAGCCGGCTGGGAGGATGGCGCGGCGCCAACCATGTCCACCGTGCCCTTGAAGAAAGCTCCGTCCTCGATCAGGATCCGGCGGGTCTTCATGTCGCCGGCGACCTTGGCATCCTTGCGGATATCAATTCTATCCATTGCTACGATATCGCCATGCACGGTGCCGCGAAGAATCACCTCTCGCGCCTGCACCGACGCTTTCACTCTGCCGTTCGGGCCCACGGTCAGACGGTGCTCCTGCACCTCGATAGCGCCGTCTACCTCGCCGTCGATGTACAGGTCCTCCCGGCTGTAGAGCTGTCCTTTGACCACAACGGATTTTCCGATTGCCGCTGCGCCGCTACCTGGCTCAGCGACCTTGGTCGGAGTTGTCGACATTGGAATACCCTCCTTTGCAAGATCGGTGGAAGTTGGAATTGTCGCGGCCGGTCTCGGTGCTGGTGGCTCCTCTTTCCTTTGGTTCCACATCGGGACACCTCCTCGATTGTTTGCCACGCAGGCGTTTTACCGCTGCTGCACGCATTCCCCATCCTAGCAGGCGCGCCAAACGTCGCGGGGGTGCGCCGCCCGGCGGTTATATTGGTTACAGGTTCACTTGACGCCAATGCCGCGTTGTTTCCTCCCGATCCTGCTTGTCGCTTTGATATTTTTGAACGCGGCCTGCAAGAACAAACCAGTTCAGAGGGTACCGCTCCCGCCGCAGCTCCCACCGCCTGCCCGGTCCGAACCGGAGCCTGCTCCGGCTGCTGAACCTTTGCCGGAAGCGCCGCCGATCGCCGAGGAGCAAGAGCCGGTCCCGCCTTCCATCTCCATCTCTGGCCGGCCGGACCTCCCCCCGCCGCCCGAACCTGGGGCCGGGCCGGCGCCCGAGGCTCCCCCTGCGCCTTCACTGGCGCCCGAGCTCTCACCGGAGCAACGGCGGCTTTACCTGCGGCAAGTCGCCGCCTCGCTTGCCAGGGCCCATCGCTACCTGGCCGAGCTTTCCGGAGACAGTCTCGACGCCGGGCAGCAACAGCGCCGCAACCGCGTCAGGCGGTTCATCGAGCAGGCCGAAGCCCTACGCTCCACCGATCTAGGCACAGCCCGTGGACTCGCCCGGCGGGCTGAGATCCTGGCGCGCGAGCTGGCATCCGGCGCGCATTGATCATCAGATAGTCGGATAAAAAAGGGGGCCGCGCCCGGCTCGCAGTCCAGACGAGGCCCCTTCCGTGGGGGTGAGGCAACTTGAGCGTTAGCGCCACCAGGCGGACTTCGGCAGCGCTTCGGATGTGTAGACCCACAGTTCGGCGCGGCGGTTCTGCTCGCGCCCGGAGCGCGTCTCGTTATCCGCGGCCGGGGCTTCGCTGCCCAGGCCGACCGTGTGAATCCGATGCAGCGGGATGTTGTGTTTCGTGGTCAGGTACCGGACCACCGACTGCGCCCGCCGCTCACTGAGAGCAAGGTTGTACGAGCGATTGCCGGTAGTGTCGGTGAAACCGCGGACCTCGACCTTGAACGGCAAATCCATCAGCAGTTCGTCCGCCGCTTTGTCGAGAGTCTTCTTTGCATCGGGGGTCAACTGGCTGCTTTCCAACTCGAAAATGATCGTATGGCGTGATACGAGCTCATAGTCATTGATGCCGTCCACGCGTTCCTCGAGATTGTCGAGCCCGGCGAGCGCCGTCTCGGCGGACGACATTGCTTCGGCGGCCGAGCTACTGGCGCCCGTTGCCTGCTGCTGTGCCATCATGGCCCTCCGGTCCGCCTCATCGGCGCGTTCACCGGCGCTGACGGCTCTCTCATCGGCGCGGGAGACATCGTTTTCGAGCTGCTCGATGGCCGTGCCGTGCCGGCCGGACTCGGTCTCCAGTCCGCCCACGCGCTGCGCCAGCGGATCGACACGGGCATTCACATACTTCTTTCCGGCGCAGCCGGAAGCCGCCATCATCACTCCCACTCCGATGATCAAAATGACAATCCTTTTGGTGAGCATGTCGCTCTCTCCTTTCTCTGGTCTGCAATTTCTTCACTGGTGGAGCGCCGGCGGGCCGACACCCGCGTCCCTGGCCCGCCGGCAGCCCCGTTACCGCGCCGCGGCGCGGAGCACCTTCGGCACCGCGAGGTAGCCGACGATGCGATCTTCCTTCACCTCGTTGACAACAATCTCGTAAGGCGTGCGCTCGCCCGCAACATAGAACTGGATCGGCTCATTGACTAACCGGTTCTTCTTCTCCATCCGCTTGTCGTCGGCGATGACATCGATTGTGAACTGGCCTTTCTTGGGTTTGGTTTTGCGGACCATGATGGCGACGTCGGCTACCTTGAATGGCCGGTCGTGCCTGGGCACCGAGAACTCGTAGTACTCACGTTCGCCGCGCTTGCGCAGCTCGCCCAGTTGCCTGGCGTTGGTTGCGATCAGACCGCTCTGTACGCCAAGATCGCCACGGACGCTATTGAGTGTCTCGCGGGTTGATTCCAGGGTCGATTTGGCCTCGGCAACCGACGATCGCACGTCGTCGACGCCCTGGCGTACCGTTGCCAGTTCCACGGCATTGGACTCAGCGGTGCGCCCGACCACGCCGATCGCATCGACAACTTCCGTCTGGTTCAGCCGGTATTCGGAGGACATCTTGTTCACCAGCTCCTGGGCCTTCCGCTCGGCCGATCGTGCCGCTTTGCCGGCCGCGGAATCGGCCGCTTCCCGCGACTGTTTCAGCTCGCTCCGCAGCATGACTTCGTGCGTGTCGGCGCGAACCGTCAGGTCCTGTGCCTTGTCCTGCAATCTGTCGAGTTGGGTCCGGATCTTCTCGTCTTGCGACTGCATCTTGCTCTGTGCATCGGCAGTCCGCCAAACGGCGTAGACGTTGCCGGCGAGTAGCGCCAGCATGATGCCCCAAACCACTGTCATCGTCCGGTTCTGCGGTCGATTCGGCTTGGGTTCTTCCTTTTTGTAGTTGGTCAGTGTGTCCGTCATTTTCAGCAACCTCCGCCACTTCAGTGGGCACTTGTCAAGCCAAACTGTAAGTAAATGAAAAGAAGGGCTTAATCGCCGCGTAAACTTCCTGGTGGCCCATGTAGATCCGACACACCATGTCATTCCGACCGGCATTCGGCCGGATTGGCGCGGCAGCGGCAGGGAAGGTCCGCAGCAGCATTCCGGCGGCCCCCCATGAGATTCTAGAATTCATGGCACCGCCCGCCAGTGTCCTGGTAGTCGACGACGATCCGGAGCAGCGCCGCAATCTTGCCCGGCTGATTGGAGCTCTCGGATACGAAACCCGCATGGCGGCCGATGGGCGCGACGCGCTCGAACAGCTTTCGGCCTCTCCGGCCGACGTGCTGGTGACCGACATGGTGATGCCGAACCTCGATGGTCCGGGGCTTCTGAAGGAATTGCGCGCCCGGGGCGGAGGGCCTCCGGCGATCGTTCTCACCGCATTCGGGAGCCTGGAGAAAGCGCTGTCGACCATTAAGGATTTGGGCGCGTTCTGGTTTCTCGAGAAGCCGGTCGAATTGTCGGAGATCTCGCTGCTGCTCGAGCGCGCCGCGGCCCAATCCCGCCTGCGCTCGCGGGCCGAACTGCTCGAGCGACAGTTGGCCCACCAGGGCGTGTTAGGCGACATGGTGGGACGGTCGCCGGGCATGAGGCAGGTATTTGCGTTGGTCCGCCAGATCGCCGAACATGGCGCTAGCGCGCTGGTGACGGGAGAGAGCGGAACAGGCAAGGAACTCGTGGCGCGCTCTATACACCGCCTCGGGCCGCGGTGCAACGGACCGTTTATCGCCATCAACTGCGCCGCCCTGCCGGAGACGTTGATCGAGAGCGAACTGTTCGGCCATGAGAAAGGCGCGTTCACCGGGGCCG